>CAZTVJ010000026.1:0-6257 GCA_964616935.1 uncultured Acidimicrobiales bacterium
GAGCTGGTCGAGCGAGGTCTTGATGAACTCGCCGTACTTGATGGCGCCCTCAGGGGTGAGGTGGAGGCCGTCGCTCGTGCTGAACCAGACGGCATGGCCTTGGGCGTAGGCATCCCAGTCCGCCACCTTCATGCGGGGCCAACGGGTGGCCCCCGCGAACACTGCGGCGTTGTTGCCCGGGTAGGCGGTGGCTCGGATCGCGTTGTGGTAGGTCAGCCACACGACCGTCTCGACGCCGAGGGCTTCGGCCTCGCGCATGATCGTGTCGATCTTGTTCGGGAAGTCGTCCTTCTCGTTGTGGCCGACGGTCATGACCATGACCTTCGGCAGAGGGACGTGGGCCCGCATCACCTCGATCGCGCTCGGCCCGGGCCGGCAGCCCAGCGTGATGAGCCGGCGGCACTGGTAGGCGTCGACGTCGGTCGTGTATGCGGTGTCGATGACGGCGCGGCCCGGCCTGCCGTAGGAGAAGTTGAACACCTGCATCACCGAGTCGCCGACGAGGAACACCGGCGGTCCGGCGGCGCGCGCCGGCCCGGCCTGCGCCACCATCGCCCCGCTCGCCGCCCCGGCGAGGCTCAGCGCGACAAGGATCGCTCGAAGCCTCACCCGGGTGAGGATACGGAGGACTCGACGATCAGGGGCATGGGCCGTTCGACCCATGCTCATCCGCCGACGAGGGCGACGAGGCGCTTCGGAGCCACCGTGCAGTAGGCGTCACGGATGATGCCGTCTACCTCCACCCAGTCAACGTCCACGTCGAGGCGCACGCCGAGCCAGCCCCGCCCACCGACGTAGGGCGGGCGGAAGAACCGGTGAGGCTCCTGCTCCACGAGGACTTCTTGCACGCCCGGAGGTGCGGCGCACCACAACGCCAAGCGACCGTCGCCGTGATGGTCGTCGAGGAACATCACGAACGTCGTCTTGCCCCGCACGAAGAACGACGGTGATCCGTGGCTCAGCCGCTCGGTGGCCTCAGGGAGTGCAAGGCAGGAACGCCGAACCCGGTGCAGCGCCTCCTCGACCATCGAGCCAGTCTGCCCGACGGTGCTTGGAACGAGCACCCGGGGGTCGAGCCGACGCCCGACCCCCGGGTGCATGCGTGCCGAGGGTCAGGACGTAGTCGTCGTGGGAGCCGAGCCGACCGCGGGTCGGGGCCCACGGTCACCCTTCATGGGCAGCTCGCCGTTGACCGCCTTCGTGACCTGATCGGCGACGGTGGCCAAGCGCTCGTCGGCCTGGGCTTGGGTGAGCTTGCCGTCCTTCACGGCTTGGTCGAGCTGCGCCTTGATGTCGGCGACCATGGCGTCGATCACCTTCTGCAGCTCGATGCCCTTGTCCTTGGCGACCTCCGCGATGGTCGCGCCGCCCTGGAGGGCAGTGCGGAGCTCGGCCTCGGTGATGCCGATGGCGGTGGCGGCGGCGTCGAGGCTGCCGCGGACGCCGAAGTGACCGCCGGGGCCACGGCCACCCGGGCCGTGACCGCCGCGACCGCCGTCCGCCGGACGAGCCGCGTCGATGGCGGCGACGACGGCGTCGGCCTGCGCCTGGGTGAGGGTCCCGTCCTTGACGAGCGGCGCCAGGACGTCGCGCAGGTGCTGGGAGCGGTCGGCGGGCTTGGTGGTCGAGCCAGTGGTCGGCGGGGTGCCGGCGACGGTGGTCGGCGGGGTGGTCGTGGTGCTCTGGGCCGTCGCCAGGCCGGGGATGCCGATGGCGAGGCCGGCGGCGGCACCGCCGACGAGGCCTGCCGCCAGCCCGGCGGCTGCAAGACGCTTGTTCACGATGGGTCTCCTCCTGGGGAGCGGTTCGGTACGACCTCACCTTGGTCGGGCCGCGCGAGAGGACCTCGTGGCGACGGTAAGGGTTGGGTTGGAGTTCCGGGGGCGCACCCCTCTCGCACCGCACGCGATGCGTGAACACCCCTTGACAAGTGTCACATGGAAGCGGTTCCATAGGTGTCGTGGGGGGAAACGTCGGGGAACGCGGCCGAGTGGGCGCATGACGACCATCAAGGAGGTCGCGACCTACGCCGGCGTGGGCGTCGGCACGGTCTCGCGCGTCCTGAACGACCACCCCGCAGTCACGGATGACACCAGAGCGAGGGTACGAGCCGCGATCGAGGTGCTCGACTACGAGCCGAACCGCGCCGCGCGCGCCCTCTCACGCCAGCGCTCGGGCATCATCGCCGTCGTCGTTCCGTTCTTCACCCAGCCCTCGGCGATCGAGCGTCTCCGGGGAGTCCTGGCGGCGATCGACGACAGCCCGTACGAGATCGTGCTCTTCAGCATGGATCATGCCGAGCGTCGCCGCGCGCGGCTGACGCGCCTGCAACGGGGCGATCTGGCCGACGGCTTGCTGCTGTTGTCGCTCCGGCTCGACGGCGAGGAGGCGCGCCGGCTGGCCCACAGCGCCGTCCCCACCGTTGTCGTCGACGCCGACGTGGCCGGTCTGCCCACCGTCGTCATCGACGACGTGGCCGGCGGTCGCCTCGCCGCGCGTCACCTGCTCGAGCTCGGTCACCGCCGCATCGGCTACATCGGCGACGCCGTCGATCCCCGGTTCGGCTTCACGTCCAGCGCCCGGCGCCGCCAAGGGCTCGTGCTCGAGCTGGCGGCCGCCGGCCTCCGCCTCGATCCGGCGTTGGTGCGCGAGGGGCCGCACGGGCTGGCCGTGGCTCGGCGCCTGGCCACCGAGCTGCTCCAGCTCCCCGGCCGACCGACGGCCGTGTTCGCCCACGCCGACACACAGGCGCTCGGCGTCATGGAGGCCGCTCGAGAGCTCGGTCTCGGGGTTCCCGAAGATGTGTCGATCATCGGCTTCGACGACGTCGAGGCGGCCCACTTCACCGGCCTCACGACGGTGCGCCAGCCGTTGTTCGAGAGCGGTCAGCTCGGCGCCCGTCGTCTGCTCGACATCCTCGACGGCAACGTCGATCCCAGCACGCGGCTCGAGCTTCCGCTCGAGCTCGTCGTGCGCCGATCCACCGGGCCCGTCCCACGCGAGCTGGCGACCCGTCCCGCATCCACGCACGCTCCCCGAACGAGGTCGGCATGACGTACCACGCCGGCCAACCCGCCGGGAGCACACGAGCTCCGGTGCCGACGCCTCGGCACCGACAGCGAGCAGCCCACTACGGTGCGTGCTGCTCTGTGGCTTCGACCCGCGAAGCCACCGGTTCCAATGCCCCGGCGCACCGAAACCTCGATGCGCCGACTCAAAGGGGGGAGACCCGTTCATGAGAGCAAGCAGCAAAGCGCTCCGGCGTGGTGCGATGGTCGGTGCGGCACTCGCACTGGTGCTCGCCGCGTGTGGTAGTGACGACAAGAGCGACAGCGGCGCCGCCACGACTGCGGCCGGTGGCGCTGCCACAACGGCCGCAGGCGGCACCGTCGACCTCAACGGCAAGACCGTCAACATCTCCGGGTCGGAGACGGGCACCGAGGCCGACGGCTTCCTCGCCGGCA
Organism: uncultured Acidimicrobiales bacterium; assembly: GCA_964616935.1. Lineage (GTDB taxonomy): Bacteria > Actinomycetota > Acidimicrobiia > Acidimicrobiales > Ilumatobacteraceae > CAZTVJ01. The sequence continues at coordinate 3,465 of CAZTVJ010000026.1, forward strand.
TGAAGCCGTTCGAGGATGCCACCGGCGCCAAGGTGGAGTTCACCGGCACCCGCGACTTCGAGACGCAGATTCGCGTGGCGGCCGAGGGCGGCAACCTCCCGAGCATCGGGCTCATCCCACAGCCCGGCCTGGCCCGCGAGCTCGCCGCCAAGGCAACAGGGCTGCCGGCGGACATCGTGGCCGACCTGAAGGCGAACTTCGATCCGTACTGGACCGACCTGCTGACGGTTGGCGACAAGGTGATCGGCGTGCCGATCAAGGCCGACCTGAAGAGCCTGGTCTGGTACAACCCGAAGATCTTCAAGGAGAAGGGCTACACCGTTCCCAAGACGTGGGACGAGCTCATCGCACTCCAGGACAAGGCCAAGGCGGACGGCATCGCCCCGTGGTGCGTCGGCATCGAGTCGGGCGACGCCACCGGCTGGGTCTTCACCGACTGGATGGAAGACGTCATGCTGCGGATGTGGGGTCCCGACGTCTACGACCAATGGGTCAGCAACGAGCTGAAGTTCGACGACCCGAAGGTGAAGGCCGTGGCCGAAGAGGTCGGCAAGATCTGGTTCCCGGACGGCAACGTCCTCGGTGGGCGCCAGTCGATCCCGTCGACGGGCTTCGCCAGCGCCGGTCTCCCGGTGGCCGACGGCGAGTGCCTGATGCACCGTCAGGGCAACTTCTACGGCACCTACTTCAAGGACCAGAACCCGAACGTCGTGTACGGCGAGGACGGCGACATCAACGTCTTCTACCTGCCGCCGATCAGCGACGAGTTCGGGAACGTCACCTTGTCGGCAGGCCTCTACGCCGTCGCCTTCGACGACAAGCCCGAGACCATTGCCGCCATGAAGCATCTGGCTTCCCCGGCGTACCCGAATGCACGCATCGAGACGCAGAAGACGGGCTTCTTGTCGGCGAACAAGAAGACTGACACGTCGCTGTTCCCGGCCGAGCTCGACCGCACGATGAACGACATCCTCATTGCGGCCGACCCCGTTCGGTTCGACGCCTCCGACCTCATGCCCAGCGAGGTCGGCGCCGGTTCGTTCTGGAAGCAGGGCACGAACTTCGTGAACGGCACGACGTCCGTGGAGGACTTCCTGAAGAACGTCCAGGCCTCCTGGCCAGCAAGCTGACGCAGTACTGAGCGGTCTTGGGGGGCGGCTTGCACCCGCCCCCCAAGCCGGCTGTCGGGGGACGGCATCCCACGGGGTGCCGATGATCATCGTTGGGGGGTTGCGGTGAGCGCATTGGTGACCATGGTGATCAGCGTCGTCGTCGGGATCGGCGTCTTCGTGGCGATCTTCGTGGGTCTGAACCTGCTGGTGAACAAGCTGCCCACGAAGTGGGAGGAGCGAGTCCGGCCGTGGGTGTTCGTCGGCCCGGCGTTGCTGTTCCTGGGCATCTTCATCGTCATGCCGCTCTTGCGGACGATCTATCTGAGCTTCCGCAGCGGCCGGCGAGGCGAAGGCGGGTTCACCCTCGACAACTACACGAACACGCTGAGCGACAAGACGGTCGTCAACTTCGACAACTGGACGGGCATCTTCTCGAGCTGGCCGTTCATCATCAGCGTCGTCGCCATCATCGTCGCCGTGGTCTTTGGCCGCCGGTATGCCTCGAAGAGCTACGGCAGCGGCAAGAAGGTCGACTTCTCCAGCCCGATCGCGGTGACCTGCATCGTGCTCGCATGCATCGGTGTCCTCTTCGCCATCTTCTCCAGCCTCCGTGGCGTGCTCTGGAACAACCTCTGGTGGGTGGCCGCCGTCACCGGCCTGGCCACCGCGTTCGGCCTCGGCTTCGCCGTGCTCGCCGATCGCGCCAAGGGTGAGAACCTGGCCAAGACCCTGGTGTTCATGCCCTTCGCCATGTCCATGGTGGCCGCCGCCATCATCTGGACCTACATCTACAACCTGCCGGCAGCGGGTCAGTCGCCCGGCCTGCTGAACGAGGTCATCGGCTGGTTCGGCATCGACCCCGTCGACTTCGTCCGCAGCGCTTCGATCATCCCGTGGAACAACTTCTTCATCATGATCATCATGATCTGGATCCAGACCGGGTTCGCGCTGGTCGTGCTATCGGCCGCCATCAAGGGCGTCCCGACCGAGCTCATCGAGGCGGCCAAGGTCGACGGTGCGTCGGAGGGTCAGACCTTCTGGAAGATCACCATTCCCCAGATCCTGCCCACCATCATCGTCGTGGTCACCACCCTGATCGTCACCATCATGAAGGTGTTCGATCTGGTGAAGGCGACCACGAACGGCAACTTCGACACCGACGTGCTGGCCAACCGGATGTACGAGGGGCTGCGCAACGGCAACTTCACGCTGTCGAGCACCTTCGCCGTCATCATCCTGGTCCTCGTCATCCCGATCGTCTGGTTCAACGGCCGGCGTGGCCGGCGGGAGGTGAAGTGATGAGCGCGGTCGACGCACCGCCGGTTGGCATCAAGCAGACCGGCCCACCCGGTGGCGGCAAGGAGCCGACCGGCCAGAAGGCCCACCGGTTCCTCGCTTCCATCCCCACGTGGGTGCTGTGGGGCTTGGTCGTCCTGTGGACCATCCCGACCATCGGCTTGTTCGTCAATTCGTTCCGTCCCAAGGGCGACCAGCTGACGACCGGGTGGTGGACCGCCTTCAGCGACCCGAACTTCCGCAGCAACGCCTTCTTCCGTTTCGGCCCCACGCCTGGAATCGTGTCCAGCGCGGACTGCATCCCGCTTTTCTGCCGCACGCCCCTGTGGTACGTGATGGCGAAGCGGTGTGCCTCATCGCGGATGCGCTGTACCAGATAGAGCGC
>CAZTVJ010000027.1:0-5800 GCA_964616935.1 uncultured Acidimicrobiales bacterium
CCCGTCGGCCACCACGATGTCCGCCCGCCGCGAGCCAGTCGCATCGACGGCGGTGCCGCCCTTGAGGACCACGTCAGCCATCGGTGACAACCCCGAGGTGGACACCGGAGCCGAGGAGCCAGTAGAGCACCGCCATCCGCACGGCCACCCCGTTGGCGACCTGCTGGGTGATGACCGCGCACGCCATGTCCGCGACCTCCGGATCGATCTCCACGCCCCGGTTCATGGGTCCCGGATGCATCACCAGCGCGTGCTCGGGGAGCCGGCGGGCCCGCTCCAAGGTGAGGCCGAACTGCCGGGTGTACTCGCGCAGCGTGGGCACCAGGCCCTGCTCCTGGCGTTCGAGCTGCATGCGCAGCACGTACGCGACGTCCAGCTTGGGCACCACGTCGTCGAGGTCGTGGCTGACGGTCACGTCGAGGCCGACCGCCGGCCACCCATCGAGCGAGGGCGGCAGCAACGTGGGCGGGGCGACCAGCGTCACCCGGGCACCGAGTGCGGTGAAGGCCAGCACGTTGCTGCGGGCCACTCGGCTGTGCTTCACGTCGCCGATGATGCCGATGTGCAGCCCGTCCCACGGTCGGGCTAGCTGTTGACGGATCGTGTAGGTGTCGAGCAAGGCCTGGGTGGGGTGCTCGTGCCACCCGTCGCCGGCGTTCACGATGCTGGCGTCGACCCATCGGCTCAGCTGCCAGGGCACCCCCGCGGACGCGTGGCGCACGACGACGGCGTCGATGCCCATCGCCTCGATCGTCTGGATGGTGTCCCGAAGGCTCTCGCCCTTCTTCACGCTGGACGTGCCGGGGCTGAACGTCATCGTGTCGGCCGACAGGCGCTTCGCCGCCGTTTCGAAGCTGAGGCGGGTGCGTGTGGACTCCTCGTAGAACAGCGACACCACGGTCTTGCCCCGCAATGCCGGGACCTTGGGGATGGGGCGGGCGTTCACCTCCACCATCCGGTCGGTGAGCTCGAGCAGCTCGCCGATGCCGTCGGCACCGAGCTCCGCGATCGATCGGAGGTGCTGGCGACCGACCGTCGACGGTGCGCCACTCATCGGGCCAGCTCGCCGATGCGGACACCGTCGGGCGTCACCTCCACCGTCTCGTCTCGGTGGGTGGGCAGGTTCTTGCCCACGAAGTCCGGGCGAATGGGCAGCTCACGGTGACCCCGATCGACCATCACGGCCAGCTGGACGGCCCGTGGCCGCCCGACGTCGTGCAGGGCGTCCAGCGCGGCCCGCACCGTGCGACCGGTGAAGAGCACGTCGTCGACGAGCACCACGACGGCCCCGGTGAGGTCGACCGGGATGCTGGTGCCCGCGGCCGGAAGCACCGGCCGCAGCCCGATGTCGTCGCGGTAGAAGGCCACGTCGAGCGTGCCGAGCGGGATGCCCGCGGATGGCGCTTCCCGCGAGGGGAGCTCGATGCGACCGATGGCCTCGGCGAGTCGCTCGGCCAACCAGACGCCACCGCGCTGCAGGCCGACGAGCACCACACCGTCCACCCCGCGGTTGCGCTCGACGATCTCATGGGCGATGCGGGTGGTGGCCCGCTGCACGTCCTCGGCCCCCATCACCTCGATCCGGGCGACGAACACGCCCCCGTCCCGGGGCGCTGGCCTCCGTGCAGGACTCACCACGCGCTGTTCCTTTCGCCGTTCGGGCCTCACGGGACCCGCTTCACGGTCGGCCGGCACACTACCCGGCGCGAAGAGCGCGTCCGGTCAGGCGGGCTCGGGTGCCCGCACCTTCTTGGCGATGGCGGCCAGCACGCCGTTCACGAAGCGGCCCGAGTCGTCCGTGCTGAAGCGCTTGGCCAGCTCCACGGCCTCGTCGATCACCACCGCGGTGGGCACGTCGGGCCGCGACAGCAGCTCGAACACGGCGATCTCCATCAGCGTGCGGTCGAGCACCGGCATCCGCTCCAGCGTCCAGCCGCGCGACTGGGCCCCCAACAGCCCGTCGATCTCGTCACGACGGGAGTCGACGCCTTCGACCAGCTCGACGGCAAGTGGATCCGGCTCGACCGGCAAGCCGGCCAGCACGTCGGCGGCGGGCAGTCCCTTGGCATGGGCCTCGTACAGCAGGCCCATGGCCCGCTCACGGGCTTCGGTGCGCTGGTCCTCGCGCACTCAGACCCGGGTGACGTACTCGCCCGAGCGCGTGTCGACCTTCACGCGGTCACCGATGTTCACGAAGAGCGGCACCTGGATGACCTTGCCCGTCTCGAGCGTGGCCGGCTTGCGAGCACCTGACACCCGGTCGCCCTGGATGCCGGGCTCGGTCTCGCTGATGGTGAGCTCGACCGACGCCGGGATCTCCACCGCCACGATCTCGTCGGCGTACATGGCCAGGTTCGCGGTGGCCTGCTCGACCAGGTAGTCGGCGGCATCGCCGAGTGCCGCCGGGGCCACCTGGAGCTGGTCGTAGGTGTGGGTGTCCATGAAGATGTAGTCGTCGCCGTCCCGGTACAGGAACTGCATGTCCTTCTTGTCGAGGATGGCCTGCTCGACGCGCTCGGCGGACCGGAAGGTGCGGTCGATGACAGCGCCCGTGCGGGCGTTCTTCAACGTCGTGCGCACGAACGCACCACCCTTGCCGGGCTTCACGTGCTGGAAGTCGACGACGGTGAACAAGCCGTTGTCCAGCTCGAGTGTCATCCCGTTCTTCAGGTCGTTGGTGGTGATCGCAGGCAAGACAGATCCTTGGGGGTGGTGGTGAGCGGGCGGCAGCCGCCCTCGAGGACGACCACGGAGTCCTCCACGCGGACACCGCCGAACGGTCCACGGTACACGCCGGGTTCCACCGTCACCACGGCGCCCGCGACCAGCACGTCCGCGGAGGCGGGGTTCAGCCAGGGTGCCTCATGGATGCGCAGGCCGATGCCGTGGCCCGTCCCGTGGGTGAAGCGCTCGCCCCAGCCCGCCTCGGCAATGACGCTACGGCAGGCCGCGTCGACCTCCGTGGCCGGCACGCCGGCGGCCACGGCCGCCACCCCGATGGCCTGGGCCGCGGTGACCAGCTCGACCATGTCCGCCTGCTCCGGGCTGGGGTCGCCGAGCATGGCGGTGCGCGTCATGTCCGAGTGGTAGCCGTCGACCAGTGCGCCGAAGTCGAGGACAACGAGGTCGCCCTCCCCGATGCGCCGGCCGTCCGGGCGGTGGTGCGGCAGTCCAGCGTTCGGCCCACTGGCCACGATGGTCTCGAAGCTCGGACCCTCAGCCCCGAGTCGACGCATCTCGCTATCGAGCGCCAGGGCGAAGGAAGCCTCGGTGGGCTCGGTGTCGAGGAGCCCGAAGACGGCGGCCAGGGCTTGGCCGGCGATGTCGGCCGCACGCTGGAGCCGGGCCAGCTCACCCGGGTCCTTCACCAGCCGCCGGCCTTCCACCAACCCCGCGGTGGCGACGAGCTGCGCCCGCTGGAAGAGCTGCGTGTACGACTGCTGGTCGGCCCAGCTGACGTGGGCCGCCTCCAGACCGATGCGGCGATGCCGCTGCAGCAGCCGCGCCAGGTGGTCGCGCTGCACCTCCTGAGAGCGCCCGACCACGACCGACGCTTCGACCCCCGAAGCCGCCAGCTCCTCGGCGGCCTGGTCCTCGTAGCGACCGTCGGTCACCAGGGCCGCGCCATCCCGGCGCAGCACGAGGCGGGCGGCCGAGCCGGTGAACCCGGTGAGGTAACGGATGTTCACGAGGTCGGTCACCAGGAGCGCATCGCACTCGGTGTCGTGCAGGTGGTCCGCAACCCGGCCGATGCGGGCGGCCACGTCCATGGCGGGGAGGGTCACGGCGGGGAGCTTCACGGCGCGCCGAGCAGGTGGGCGACGGCCTCCATGGCCAGGCGGTACCCGTCGCCCCCGAACCCCGCGATCGTGCCGGTTGCGACAGGGGCCACGACGCTGGTGTGGCGCCAGGCCTCCCGGGCATTGGGGTTCGACAGGTGCAGCTCCACGATCGGGCCGTCGAAGGCCGCCAGCGCGTCATGGAGGCTCCACGCGTAGTGGGTGAACGCCCCCGGGTTGATCACGATCGCGGCGCAGCGACCCCGCGCGCCCTGGACGGCCTCCACCAGCTCGCCCTCGTGGTTGGTCTGGAACGCCTCCACGGCGAGGCCGTTGGCCTCCGCCGTGGCGGTTGCAGTGGCGACGTGGTCCTCCAACGTGGCCGTGCCGTAGACCTCGGGCTCGCGCTCGCCCAGCAGGTTCAGGTTCACGCCGTGCAGCAGGAGGACGACGGGGCGTGCCTTCATGGTGCGACGCACCGCTCGAGCGTCGCCGCCACGAGCTTCGGGTCGACGCCGGGCACGACCTCGATGCCGCCGGGGCCGTCGAGCACGAAGGTCAGGCCGCCGATCGCCTTCTTGTCCCGAGCCATCAGGGTGAGGAGCTCGGCCGGGTCGAGTCCTACCGGGACCTCGGAGGCAAGGCCGTACCCCGCCACGACGGCGCGATGCTCGGCGACGCGATCGGGCCCGATGCGCCCCATCGTGAGCGCCAGCTCGGCCGCGAACACGAGGCCGATGCCGACGGCTTCGCCATGGCGGAGGTCGTGATCGCCAGCGATCTCCAGCGCGTGAGCCAGCGTGTGGCCGTAGTTGAGCAACGCCCGCGGCCCCGCAGTGCTCGTGGGGCCGCCCGGATCCTCCCGCTCGTCGCCCGCCACGAAGCCGGCCTTGATGGCGACGCACCGGGCGATGCGCTCGTCGAGCGGCAAGGCGGCGAGATCCTCGCCCGTCAGGAAGTGGTACTTCGCCATCTCCCCCAGCCCACTGCGCCACTCGCGCTCAGGCAGGGTCTCCAGCAGGTCGGTGTCGCAGAGCACGCCCGCCGGCTGCCAGAACGCCCCGACGAGGTTCTTGCCCTCCGGCAGGTTGACCCCGGTCTTGCCACCGATGGCCGCATCGACCATGCCGAGCAGCGTCGTGGGCACGTGGACGACCGCCACGCCCCGGTGGTACACGGCGGCCGCGAAACCGGCCACGTCGGTGACCATCCCCCCGCCCACTGCCACCACGGCGTCGCGGCGGGTCAGGCCCATGCGGGCAAAGGCCCGGGTGAGCTCCTCGACCGTGGCGAGGGTCTTGGCCGCCTCGCCGTCGCCGATCGTGACGGTCTCGGTCGGCCGACCGGTGTCCACCTCGACGGGGATGCTGGCCTGGGTCACGACGGCCACCCGCTGCGCGCCGTTGGGCACGATGTCGGCGACCAGCTTGCGCACGCCCGGCCCGACGACCACCTCGTACGATCGCTCGGCCACGGGAACGATGACGCGGATCACGCCGGGAACCCTTCGAGAACCAGGGCGACGATGTCGTCCACCGAGCGGCCGTCGACGTCGACGATCAGATCGGCCACCTCGGTGTAGAGCACGACGCGCGGTGCGAGCAGCCGGCGGAGGTTGCCCTCCGGATCGCCGTCGAGCAGCGGGCGGTGATCGCCGGTGACGGCGCGCTCGGCCAGGAGGCCGGGATCACCCCGCAGCCACACCACCTGCACCCCGGCGCGTTCGAGCGCGACTCGGTTGGCCTCGGCCATCACGACACCGCCGGCGGCGGCGATGACCGCCGGCTCCGTTGATGCCAGCGCGTCCAGCAGCGCGTCAGCCTCCAGCGGTCGGTAGGCCGCCTCGCCATCGCTCTCGAAGATCTCGCGCACCGTGCGGCCGGTGCGGGCCTCGACCAGCTCGTCGCTGTCGAAGAAGGGGCGGTCGAGGCGGGCGGCCAACACCTTGCCCACCGTGGTCTTCCCCGAACCCATCATGCCGACGAGCACGAGGTGCTCAGAGCGAGCCACGGAAGCTCTCG
>CAZTVJ010000028.1:0-4261 GCA_964616935.1 uncultured Acidimicrobiales bacterium
AGCGCCCGGGCGACGGAGGCAGGAGCCCGTCCCGTGGCGCGCAGGTGGGCCAAGTAGCGCTCGATGTCGGCCTCCGTCACACCGTCGAGCCCGCGACCCTCGGCCTGCAACCACGCGACGTAGGCGGCGAGGTCGCGCCGGTACGCGGCCAGCGTGTTGGGCGATCGCCCTCGCTCCACCGCCAGCCAGCTCAGGAACTCCTCGGCGGGCAGGGGTAGCCCCACCCGACCCGACCGAACCGCGGGCGAGGGCCCACACGAGATGTGGGTGTTCGCCCGCAGATGGCCAGGAGGAGGGGGTGAGGGCGCCGGCGAGTGCTCGTTCGCGCTGCTCACGGCAGCAGTCCGTCGGCCTGCTCCAACCAGCGCGCCGCCAGGGCCAGGCCGATGACGGTCTTCGCGTCCGAGATCCTCCCGGCGTCAACGTCGGCCAGCGCCTCGGCCAGGCCCACCGGGTGGACGGTCATGAACGCCTCCTCCGGGCCGTGGGCCTCGCTCGCCACCTCGGTCAGGTCGAGGGCCAAGAAGATGTGCGTGAGAGCATCCGTCATGCCGGCGGCGTTGTGGAACGCCGTGAGCAGCTCGAACCGGCCAGCGGCAAGCCCGCACTCCTCGGCCAGCTCGCGTCCGGCGGTGGTAACGGGGTCCTCCCCGTCCACGTCGCGCATGCCGGCGGGCACCTCGACGAGCTCGATGCCCAACGCCGGGCGGTACTGGCGCACGAGGACCACGACCGGGTTGCCCTCGACGTCGAAGCGCATCGGGACGACGGCGACGGCCCCCGGGGAGCGCACGATGTCGCGCTCGAACACCTCCCCGGCGGGGCTCTCGAACGTCGCCACCACCACGCGCCACAGATGGCCCCGATGGACCTCCCGCTCGCTCAGCTCACGGAAGCCGCTCACCTCAGACCAGCGACTCGACCGACTCCAGCACCTCGAAGGCGATCTGCGGGGTGGAGGCCGCCCTGCGCACCAGGGCCGCGGCCACCAGACCCCGGAACAACGGGTGGGCCCGATCTGGCCGGCTCTTGAACTCAGGGTGGGCCTGGGTGCCCAGGTAGAACGGATGGTCGGCCAGCTCCATGAACTCGACCAGCTGGCGGTCGGGCGACAGACCGCACAGCACGAAGCCCGCGCTCTCGAACCTTGCCCGGTAGGCGTTGTTGAACTCGTAGCGATGGCGGTGGCGCTCGCTCACCACGGGCTCGCCGTAGGCCCGCTCCACCTTGCTGCCCGGTTGCAGGACCGCGTAGTACGCCCCCAGCCGCATGGTGCCGCCCATGTCGACCACCTCGCGCTGGGTGTTCATGAGGTCGATGACCGGGTGCGGCGACGCGGACTCGAACTCGGTGGAGTTGGCCCCGGCGAGGCCGAGCACGTTGCGGGCGAACTCGATGGTCATCACATGCAGGCCGAGGCACAGCCCGAGACAGGGGATGTCGTGCTCGCGCGCATAGGTGGCGGCCGCCACCTTGCCCTCGATGCCCCGGACACCGAACCCGCCGGGGATGACCATGCCGTCGAGGCCGGCGAGACGGCCTTCGGCCAGCAGGCCCTCCACGTCTTCGGCCTGCACCCAGTCCACCTCCACCCGAGCGCCATGGTGATACCCGGCATGGCGCAGGCTCTCGACCACCGACAGGTAGGCATCAGGGAGGTCGACGTACTTGCCGATCAGGCCGATGCGCACCGTCTGCTCGGCGTTCTCCATGCGCTCGACCAACGCTTCCCAGGCGCTGAGGTCGGGCTCGCCGGGGAGCTGCAGGATTCGGCAGATCACCGCGTCCAGGCCCTCGTCGTGCAGCACCAGGGGCAGCTCGTAGATGTTCCGGGCGTCGGCCGCGTTGACGACTGCGCCCTCGTCCACGTCGCAGAGGTTGGAGATCTTGCGCTTCAGCGCCGGCGAGAGGGGCCGCTCGCTGCGGCACACGATCACGTCCGGTTGGATGCCACGGCTGCGGAGCTCGGTGACGGAGTGCTGCGTGGGCTTGGTCTTCTGCTCCCCCGACGGTCCGATGAACGGCACCAGGGTGACATGCACGTAGCAGACGTTCTCGCGGCCCACGTCCTTGCGGAACTGCCGGAGGGCCTCCAGGAACGGCAGGATCTCGATGTCACCGACGGTGCCACCGACCTCGGTGATGACGATGTCGACGTCGTCGGTGCCCAAGCGACGGATCCGGCGCTTGATCTCGTCGGTGATGTGCGGGATGACCTGCACCGTGCGCCCGAGGTAGTCGCCTCGCCGTTCGGCGGCGAGCACGGACTGGTAGATGGACCCGGTCGTGGCGTTCGAGGCCCGGGAGAGGTTCTCGTCGATGAAGCGCTCGTAGTGCCCCAGATCGAGGTCGGTCTCGCCACCGTCATCGGTGACGAACACCTCCCCGTGCTCGAACGGGTTCATGGTGCCCGGATCGACGTTGATGTACGGATCGAGCTTCTGCATGGTCACCCGCAGACCCCGAGCCTTCAGGAGTCGACCGAGCGAGGACGCCGTGAGCCCCTTGCCGAGGGAGCTGGCGACGCCCCCCGTTACGAAGATGTGCTTGGCCACGGAAGGCCAGGGTACCGCGTCGGTCGGGCGGACTCGCGTACCCGGACTCACCGGCGGGTCGAGCCGAGGCGATCCAACCAGCGCAGGGGCCGAACCGAGTCGATCACGGCGCTGAAGCTCACCCGCTCGCTGGCCAGGTTGAGGGCCAGGAGCACGACGAGGATGCCGACGCGCCAGGGTCGGGCAACCGTCAGCACGACTCCGAGACCGAGCGCGGCGCCGAGCGGGTTGGCCCCGGTGTCACCGAGCATCGCCCGCTCTCGGAGCTCGGGACCCACCAGCCCGGCCGTCGTGCCGAGCGCCAGGGCGGTGCCGGCCAGCTCGGACCACCGGCGGGTGGCCACTGCGAGCGCGGCGAACCCCAGCGCGCACACCTTGATGGTGCGCGCTGGCGCTCGATCGAAGAGGTTGGCGGCGTTGGCGGCCAAGGCCACCAACGCCGCGTCGAGGACGAGCCAGCTCGGCTGCGGGTGACGCGGCAAGGCCGCCACCACGGCCAGCGCGACGAGGCCCCCACCCAACAGCTTCAGCATCCCGGTCGTGATGCGGCCGCGCCAGGCCTCGGTGACGTGGCCGCCGAAGCCACGGTGATGGCCCGAGCCGGCCAAGTCGTCGAACAACCCCAGCACAGCGAAGCCGAGCACCGCGGGCAGGACGAGATGGCGCGAGGCCGTCGCCACGGGATCCTCGGCGACCTCAAGCACCTCCATCACGCCTGCGCCGGCCACGACGGCGACGTAACCGACCACCGCCACGAAGCCAACCGCCGTTGGCACCTGCTCGTTGCGGTAATTCGCCCGTAGCAGGACCGGGTTGGCCAGCGGCGCCTGCAGGAGGCGCCAGAGCACGGCCGTTGCCGCGAACCCGACCACGAGCATGATCAGCGTGCTCATGCGGCGCCTCGGTGATCGACCTCGAAGGCCAGGTGGACGAACCAGGGCACGAGCACGGCGAGCATCATGCCCGGCACGACGATGCCCGAGTCGTTGACTCCGAAGCCCAGCACTGCGCCGACGAGCGACGCCACCACGGCGGCCCCGACACCGGGTACCCGCCGACGGACCTGCCCGAACACGGGTGATCGCCACGCCGCCACCGCAGCCAGCACCCCGACGACCGTCGCCAGGATGACGCCGGGGTTCACGAGCACCTGGACGTTGGTCACCAGCTTGCGCTCCAGGATCGGCCACGCCTCGCCATCGAGGACGCGCTGCGCGAACCGGCCGAGGTGGGTGCGTTCGTCCGCAGGTCGCGTCAGGTCGAGCCCGGCGAAGGCGACGACCAGCAGCACCGTCGTCGCTCCGACGGCGATCAGGCGCCACCAGGACAATCGCCGACCGGACAGCAGCAACCAGCAGATGGCGAGGGCTGGGACCATCGCGAGCACTCCCCCGACGTCGGCGCCGAGGCGAGGCAGCCCGTCGACGGCAACCGCGACCACGAAACCTGTCGCCGCCAGAGCGAGCAGTCCCGCGGGGGCGCGCGCCGGCAGTGGCTCGGGCGTCGTGCCGATCGAGGGCCACGTCGGCCACGCTCCGGTGGCCAGCACGATGGAGGTCACCATGAGCAACGCGAAGCCGAGGTTTCCCATCCCGGCGAAGCGAGCGGCGGTGATCGGCGAGTACCCGAAGGGCGTATCGAACTGCAGTGGCCCGCCGAGCGCGGCGTCGACGACCACCAGGACCCAGGAGGCGCCCGCGACGGCC
>CAZTVJ010000029.1:0-2225 GCA_964616935.1 uncultured Acidimicrobiales bacterium
GGCGCGCCGAGCACCACGACGACGTCGAACCCGCGCAGCTGATCGTGCAGCGTCCGGCGCTGCGGCGTCAGGAAGCCGGCGAAGGCGGGGTGGTCTTCGGGGAAGCTGCAGCGGCCCGACACCGGGCTGACCCACACCGCCGCGCCAGTTCGCTCGGCCAGCTCGACGGCCAGGTCGAAGGCATCGTCTCGATCCACACCCGGCCCGACCACCAGTGCCGGCTGGCGGCTGTGCTGCAGTGCCTCGGCGACGGCGCGCAGCCCCTCGCGATCACCGACGAACCTGGAGCTGAGCTGGCGCACGATCATCGGCTCGGCCTCGGCGTCCCAGTCGTCCTCGGGGATCGACACGAACGTCGGGCCGGTGGGCGGCAGCATCGCCGTGTAGAAGGCGCGGGCAATGGCGGCAGGCACGTCCTGGGGGCGTGCCGGCTCCACGCTCCACTTCACGTACGGCTTGGGGAACTCGGCCGCCTGGTCCGCGTAGAGGTAAGGCTCGGTCGTCAGCATGGCCCGGGTCTGCTGACCGGCGGTGATCACGAGCGGGGCGTGGTTGCGCATCGCCGTGAACACGCTGCCCATCGCGTGACCGACGCCGACGGCCGAGTGCAGGTTGACGAACGCGGCCCGCCGCGTCGCCTGCGCGTACCCGTCGGCCATGGCCACGGCCGACGCCTCCTGGAGGGCGAGCACGTAGCGGAAGTCGTCGGGCAGATCCCGGAAGAAGCGCAGCTCGGTGGAGCCCGGGTTGCCGAAGATCGTCGTCATGCCGAGGGCGCGCAGCAGCTCGTGGGTGGCGGCCCGGACGGTGAGCGTCACAGGCGCCTGCGCTTCGCGTCCCAGTTGCGCTCCAGGTTGTCGATGAGCGCGGGGCTGTAGAGGCAGCGGGCCTGGTCGAGGGCGTAGCTGCTCATGTAGCGACGGAACGCGTCGAGCGGTTCCTGCGCCTCCCGCAGGGCTCGGCGGTTGGCCACCAGGCTGGTCATGCCGGCGCTCGTCAGCTCGGCCGCCGCCTGCTCGACCACGCCCTCGATGTCGCCGGTGGCCACCACCTCGTCGGCCAGCATCCGCCCCTCCGGGCTGTCGGCGGTGAACGCTCGGTTGAAGAAGATGGCCTGGCGCGTCCGCCGCTCACCGACGAGGCGGGGCAGGCGCAGGTTGGCGCAGCCCGGGATGATGCCCTCTTTGCGAGCGGGCAGGTTGAAGTACGAGCCGGTCTCGGCGACCACGTAGTCCATGACGAGGAGGAACTGGCACGCCCCGCCGATGGCGAACGTGTCGACCGCGGCGATCCACGGCTTCTCGCGCCGGCGCTCCGGCCCGCCGTCGGCCGCGTCGGCGCCGTCGCCCAGCGCGTGGCCGCGGTACATCTTGGTGACCAGGCCCAGCTCTCGCTCGATCATGAACTCCAGGTACGAGATCTGCCCGTAGTAGAGGTGGGTGAGGTTGACGCCCGAGCCGAAGATGCGCCGCCCTGCGTACTTCGCGTGCGTCGCCGGCCCGCCCCGCAGGACGCCGACGTCGATGGCGTCGTCGAGCAGCACGAGGTCGACTGCCACTTCCAGGGCACGCGTGGAGGCGTCGTCCTCGGCGTTCAGGACGGCGTGGTTCTGGATGGTGACGTGGCCGACGTTCCCCCTGCGGTCCACCCGCATCGGCCCGAGGTCGACGCTGCCCGCCCGCTGCAGCTCGTCGAGCCGGGATCTGGCCTCGGGCAGGGGCTGCGCCATGGCGTGCAGCAGGTGGGCGCCGATGTCGGGCCGGGCCAGCACGTGGGAGACGAAGACGCCCTGGTCGATCTCCAGGCCGACCTTGTCCTGCTGGCGGTGCTGGCGCTCTTCTTCGATGGCGGCGCGTCCCGGCACCAGCGCGGGATGGCGTTCGGCCACCGCGTCGACCAGCCCAGCGACGCGCAACGACCGGCGGCGGCCGTCGGTGACGTCGTCGTAGATGGCGGTGATGTGGTGGCGGAGGTGGTCGTCCCGCGCTGCCCTCGCCTCGGGCGTGACGTCGACGGTTGCGTCGGGTGCCCGGTCGGCAATGGTCACGTGCCTGCCACCGTCATGGCCACCGCCCCCTTGGTTTGCATCGCGGTGAGGCCGACGGTAGTTCGCGCAGTTGGCGTCGGGCCTGGGCCGGAGCGCCCCGTACAACCTCGGCACCATCGCTTGTCCATGCACCAGGGCCAGTGAAGACGCTGATCGCCGTCGACGGGGAGCAGCAGGC
>CAZTVJ010000030.1:0-9286 GCA_964616935.1 uncultured Acidimicrobiales bacterium
GACGACGTCCTCGAGCGCCTTCAACGACGCGGGGTCGAGGTCACGCTCGTAGGCAGCAGCTCGGCCCTCCCGGAACGTGTAGCGCGCCAGGCGGCCACGGAACGACGCCTCGAAGGGCAGCCCGAGGAACTGGAGCAGGCGGCCCACCGTCTCGTCGGGCGCGGCGAGGAGGTCCTCGTACCTGATGTCGAGCCAAGCTCGCTCCGGCAGCTCGGAGCGAGCAGTCGCGAACGCATCCATCAACAGCACCCAGGCCAATCCGGCCAGCACCACGAAGGAGCGACCGCTGCGCTCGTAGATCTCCCGGTGCTCGGGCGACAACGGGCCGAAGTGCCAGTGCTCAGGACCCCGGTAGCCGAGCCACCAGTCCATCTGCAACCACGAGCTGGCCACCGCGCGCCCGTCCCGGACCACGTTCACGAACCGGGCGTCGGGGAACACTGCATGGAGGAAGCCGGCGCGCGGCCAGCCCGTCAGCTTGTGCAGGTAGACCGGTTCGGGGACCGCGGCGGCGCGGCTTGCGAAGAACGCCTCGAGCCGCTGGGTGAGCCAGGGCGTGGCGTCGCTGCCGACGAGGTCGCGGTCGGAGCTCTCGAGGATCGGGCTGACCTCGCGCGCAAGGGCCCGGTAGCCCTCGGACGGCGCGAAGCGAGCGCGGCCCTTCTCGGTGACCCACGGAGGCACCCGGCGGTAGAGCCGTCCGCTGGGGCCGGCCAGCCGCTTGGCGGCGCCGCTGAGGTCTTCCAGGTTGGAGAGGAACGCCACGTCGTCGTGCTGGCAGAGCACCTCGTGGACGAGCGTCGAACCGCAGCGACCCGTCCCGAGCACGAAGTGGAGCTCGAGCGGGACGCTCATTGCGGCAGCTTGGTGGAGATCGGGTAGCCGAAGCGAGCGAGCGCGGGCGCCGTGAGCGCCGTGACCGCAGCGCGGTCGACGCGGCTCAGCGAGGTGCGCCACTCGTCGTCCTCCACGAGGCGGATGTCCCCGGCGCGGCGCCGGTTCGGGTTGCCGGCCACGGCGTGGTTGGGCGCGAGGCGCACGGTGCGGTCGTCGACGAAGGGTTCGTCGTCGGGTGGGAGCCCGGCGAACGCGCGCACCTGGTCGATGGTCTGGCGGGGGCGAGCCACAAGGTCTTCGTAGCGCACGCGGAGGTAATCGCCGCGCCGACCGAACAGGTGCCGCGCGGTGGAGTTCCAGATGTCCCAGAGCGCCGACGACTTCACTACGTTGAAGCGGTCCATCTCCTCGTCGTCGCCATCGACCGCCCCGGTGGCGCGCAGGCGCTGCCATGAGTGGGCCGTGGCGCGGGGATCTCGGACGAGGTGGACGACGCGCAAGCGTAGCGACGGGATCTGGTGGAGCAGGTGGCAGTAGGTCGGCAGCTTGGACGAGTCGACGATCATCTTGCCGGTCTCGGCAGCCAGGCCGTGGTACAGGCGCTCGACCGAGTCGAGGTAGTACCCCGCCGCACCGCGGAGGGTGGCCTCGTCCATCCGACCCGAGAGCAGCAGAGGAAGCTGGCGGATGCGCGTGACCTGGCCAACCTCGCGCACCATGCGCTCGGCGTCAGGCATCGTGGCGCCGAAGCTCCGGTCGACGACGGCGCGCCACAGCGCGCATTCGTGGAAGCGCTCGCTACAACCGCAACGACGGTCCTCCAGGAAGCCCCGATCCCAGACGAAGCGCAGCTCGCCCGCCGAGAAGAGCCCCTCGGTGGAGCCGAGGATGTTGGCCAGCAGGGTCGAGCCACTCCGGCCGGTGCCGATGATGTAGAGGACCTCGACGTCGGACATGGCCCGCATGAACCTAGCGAGACACGAGCAACTCGAAAATGGGTCGTTCGCCCCTCCCTCCGGCTCCCGGACCAGCAGTTACATGCAGATACGCTCGCTGGCCACGGGGCGCTACCCATGGAGGTGCCGACGGCCTTGCGGATCCTGCACGTCAACAAGTTCCTCTACCGCAAGGGCGGGGCCGAGGGGTACATGGAGGACCTCGCCGCTCTCCAGACCAAGGCCGGCCACACCGTCGCGTACTGGGGCATGGCCCACCCCGACAACACCCACGTCGAGCTGGCCGACACGTTCGTGTCCGAGATGGACTTCGAGGACCCGCCGCCGTCGTTCGGGGGGCGGGCCCGAACGGTCGGGCGCATGCTGTGGTCCAGCTCGGCCCGCACGGGCATCGAGCGCGCCGTCGACCGCTTCCGGCCCGACGTGGCCCACCTCCACAACATCTACCACCAGCTCTCGCCGTCCATCCTCGGGGCCCTGGCCAAGCAGGGCGTCCCCGTGGTCATGACGCTCCACGACTACAAGCTGGCGTGCCCGACGTACCACTTCATCGACAAGGAGACGGTCTGCGAGGCGTGCGTCGCCAACAAGTTCTGGAACGCGCCGATCCGACGCTGCCGCGACGACTCGCTGTTGGCCAGCGGAGCGATGGCGCTCGAAACGTCCGTGCACACTGCTCTGCGCACCTACCGCCACGTCGGCGTGTTCATCTGCCCGAGCGAGTTCATGGCCCGCAAGATGGCCGAGGCTCGCCAGTACCCGTCGAAGATGCACGTGCTGCGCCACTTCGTCGATCTCGCCGAGACCGCGACCAAGCCGGAGCCGGGTGGTGAGGTGCTCGTCGCTGGGCGCCTCGTGAGCGAGAAGGCCGTCGACACCGCGGTGCGGGCCATTGCACTCGTGCCGGGCGAGGTGAGGCTGCACATCGCCGGCGACGGGCCGATGCGGCCCGAGCTCGAACGCCTCGCGGCCGAGGTCGCTCCCGGGCGTGTCGTGTTCCACGGCCGTTTGCCCAAGGACGACCTGCACGACCTGCTGCGCTCCTCGGTGGTGACCGTGATGCCGTCGCGTTGGTACGAGAACCAGCCGCTCGCCGTGCTCGAGTCGATGGCCAACGGTGTGCCCGTCGTCGCCACCGACCTGGGCGGAACCCCAGAGCTGGTGCGCCCTGGCATCGATGGTGCGCTGGTGCCGGCCGACGACCCCCAGCGAATGGCCGATGCCATCGCCGACTTCACCACCAATCCGGACAAGGCCTTCCTCATGGGCCGGTCCGGCCGCGAGCGCATCGAGGAGGAGTTCAAGCCCGAGGACCACCTCGCCGGCCTGGACGCGCTCTACCGCACGGCCGGCGCCCAAGGCTAGGCCGATGGTCTCGATGCTCCTACGCGCCTCCTGAGCTCCGGCGCGCCTACTCGGCGTCGCTGTCGGTCACGCCACGGAGGCGGTAGCTGACGGCCCACAGCAGCGCGCTGATGCCGATGAGCAGGGCCGCCACCCCGAACGGCAGGCCTGCGGCCCCGGTCGGCGGCAGCTCACCGGGCAGCGTCGTGGTCGTCTGCTCGGTTTCCGGCAGCGCCGTCGGCCGAGGCCGAGCGGTGCCCGGGGGACGGGCCGTCGTCGCGGACGTGATGATGCGCACGGAGACGCTCGCGGCGTTGTTGCCGGGGTTGCGGTCGGCCGTGTCCGAGCTGACGGACACCCGGTTCACGATGGGACCCGGGCGTGCTGAGGCAAGGACCTGGGCGGTGATGACGACAGTGGCGCTGGCTCCCGCCCCGACCGTGCCGATGTTGCAGATGACGGTGAGTCCGACGGGTGTGCAGTTGCCGGGCGACTGCGTCGAGCGGACGCGCAGCCCCGCCGGCAGGGGGTCCGTGACGACGACACCGCGCGCGTCTGACGGCCCGCCGTTCGTCACGACGACGGTGAACGTGACGTTGGCTCCGACGCCGACCGGGTTCGGGGCGGCGATCTTGGCGATGGCGATGTCGGCGCTGGCCGCGGCGATCGAGAAGCCCTGCGAGATGGTGTTGTTGCCGTTGTTCGTCTCGCGCGTGCCCGACTTCACCGACGCCGACGCAGTGAGCTGGGACCCGGCCGGGATGCCGGCCAGGCCGTAGGTGACCTGCACGCCGCCGGATGCCCCCGCGGCGAGGGTGCCGAGGTTGCAGGTGAGCCGAGCACCTGCGGCACTGCAGCTACCGCTGGCCGACACCAGGGAGACCCCGGCAGGGATGTTCACGGTGAGCACGACGTTCTGGGCGTTCGACGGCCCACGGTTCGTCGCAGTGGGGCGGACCGTCGCGTTCCCGCCAGCCTGCGGAGGGTTCGGCGTGATCGACTGGCCGATGGTCAGATCCGCCTCGGCCGAGATGGGCAGCGTCGACTGGAGCTGATCGTTCCCGTCGTTCGGGTCGTTCGCATCCGAGTTGGCTCGGGCCGTGGCCGTGAGGCTGCCCGTGGCCGACGAGGACAGCCGCACGACGGCCTGGACGGTCACCCGTTGGCCGTCGCCGAGCGACCCGACGGCGCAGGTGAGCGTGCCGCCCCCGGTGGAGCAGTTGGCCTGAGGGTTGGTCGAGGTGACGGAGAGCGTGACGGGCTTGTTGAAGGTGACGGTGGCTCTCGCGCCCTGGGCATTGCCCGGGCCACGGTTCTGGAACACCAGGTTCAGGTTGGTCGTTCCCCCGGCGACGATGCCACCGCCCGACATGGTGAGGACGGTGACGGCCATGTCGGCCGCCTGCGCCTGAGCCAGCACCGGTGGGGCGCCGAGGACGAGCGCGAGCACCGTCAACGCCAGGGCCGCCGCCATCCTGGTTCGTCCTCCGCGCATGCTCTCCCTCTTTGCCTGCCGCACCGACCCTACTGGCCACACCCAGCGCACGCCCGGCAACGATGGGTCACCGCCATCCCCCACCTGGCGCGCGGCCCCTCCCATACTGGTGCCATGGCAGCGGAGACCTCACCCTTTAGAGGCGCGGGCCGCCGGCTCACTGCAGCGGCCGCTGCGCTCGTACTCGCCCTGTCCTTGTCCGCCTGCAACCAGTCCAGCGGCACCAGCGCGCAGCCGGCCGGCGAGCTGCTCGACCAAGCTCTCCAGGCTCACGCCGAGGGCAAGCTGGACGAGGCTCAGACCACCTACCAGGCGGTGCTCGCGGCCGAGCCTCAGAATCCGTTTGCGCTCTACAACCTCGGTCTCATCAGCCAGACGCAGGGCAACCAGCTCGCGGCGGAGAAGGACTACCGGCTCGCGCTCACCACGGACCCGAACTTCGAAGCAGCGCTGTTCAACCTCGCCATCTTGCGGACGCAGGCCTCAGCCGCCGACGAGGCGCTCTCGCTCTACCAGCGGGTGCTCACCATCAACCCGTCGAACGCCGGCGCGCACCTCAACCTCGGCCTGCTGCTCCTCCAGCTCGGCCGCACCGCCGAAGGCAATCAGGAGGTCGAGGCAGCGGTGAAGCTCGATCCGTCGCTCGCCTCACGGGTCCCGGCGGCCGCACCGGCCACCACGGCCGCGCCGGCCACCACGGCACCGGCGTCAACGACATCCACCGAGGCAACGACCACCACCAAGCCAGCCAAGTCCTCCTCGACGACCAAGGGCTGAGCGCTCACGTGGTCCCGTCGGCGGCGCGCCCGTTGATCGACCAGGGCCAACCCACCAAGGGCCAGCGCCCCCAGGGCGAGCAGGCCGCCGTAGGACAGCCTCGAGACGGGTTCGTACCAGACCTGGACCTCGTGACGTCCGGCCGGCACCGCAACGGCGAGGAACCCCGGCAGGACGACCTGCGGGGCAACCGGGCGACCGTCGACCGAGGCTCGCCAGCGACCGTGGAAGCTCATGCGTACCAGCACCGCGGCGTCACGCATGGCGACCACGGTCGACTGGACGTTGGCCTTGTCCAGGTCTATGTCCAGCCGCTCGACGGTGCCCGCTGAACCGAGTCCCTGCGCGCTGGCGACGGCCGTCGGCGCGGCGGCCGGACGGCCGTCGAGGGCGACGATCGGGTACTTCGCCTCGAGGGGGAGCGACGAGCGAAGGAACTCGGCGGTCGCCACGTCGATCTGCTGACGGCTGCTGGCGATGGCCGGCGTGGTGTCGACGACCCGGACGTACCCAGTGCTCGGCACCTGCCAGAGACGATGCCGCCCGAGCGTTGCGAGGGTCACCCCGGCGGGCGGAGCGGCACGGTCGGCCGGCGCAACGACGTAGCGCACGCCGAACAGCTCGTAGTGCGCCGGGTTCGTGTCGTCGAAGCGGCCTTCGCTGGGTTCGGTCAGCGCGGGTACGCGGCCGGTGAAGCCGAGGCCGTCAGCCCCGAGGTTCAACAGCTCGATGACAGCGGGGACGTAGCCCAGCCGATACGAGCCGCCCCAGTTGGTGAGCAGCCCCGCGTAGACCCGGCCGTCGCCGCGAGCCTTCGCCACCTGGACGAGTGCGGCGAAGTCCTGGCTGTCCTGGCTGGCGTCCGCACCGCGCTGCTCGCCGATCCAGGTCGCCCCCTCGTCGGTGTAGGACTGCCCCTGCCGCCACGCGGGCACGAGCACGGCGACGACGGCCAGCGCGGCGGCCCACCCGGCGACGTGGGGCAGGCGAACACCCGTCATCCGCCGGGCCACGGCTGCGACCGAGCTACCGGCCCAGACCATCCCGACGCCGGCCAGCCAGATACCGCCGAGGTGGACGCCGATGATCATCCGATGAAGGAACAGGCCCTGGTTGGCGGGCAGGAGGTCGACCAGCGGCCCCAACGTCGGACGTCCGAAGTAGAGGGCGAGGCTCACCAGCCAGAAGGCCAGGATCGCCCTGGTGGTGCGATCGGAACGCCATCGGGTGAGGCTGACGACGGCACCGAGCGCCGCCAGCGCGGTGATGACCGGCAGCCGGCCGTGGTCGAAGAGGTCACCCTTGGCGAGCCAGGCCAGCACCTGCGGGGCGCCATAGGAGTCGAGCCAGAAGGTGCCCTGGGGTAGGCCCATCCGCGTCCAGCGCTCGTCGAGGAAAGCCGGCACGAGGAGCCAGGCCGCAGTGGCCAGCGCCCCTGCGCCCACCAGTGCCGCCCGCTTCACGTGCGTGACGAACGGCTGCGGGTTGACGATGACCCACAGCACGAGCGCGAGCAGGACGAGGTAGCCCGTGAGGAGGTGCGCACCGATCGTCAGGCCGGTCACCAGCGCGGCCAGCATCAGGGAGCGGCCCCGAACGACCGCACGCCACGTCAGGGCGAGCGCAAGCGGCAGCAGCCACATGCCCCAGAGCTGGGTCCACATGCCGTAGCCGCGCCAGACGTAGCTGCCGTACTCGTAGCCGTAGCCGGGCAGGCTCACGAGGAACGGGGCCACCGTCGCCGCCGCCGCGGCCGGCCATCGATCGAGCCCGAACAGGCGGGCAGCGGCGTAGATGCACACCGGCCAGAGGGCCAGGAGGAGGAAGGTCGTGAGGCTCGTCGCCCACTCCGGGCCGAGGAGCACGGCGATAGGAGCCGTCAGCAGGTGTGGCAGCACCTGGTAGTGGTGGAAGATCGGGAAGCCCAGACCGAGCTGGGTGAAGAGGCCGTCGAAGGGGACACGGCCGCTCTGCACGCGGTCGGCGGCCCACCGCAGGTAGGCCGCCTGGAAGCTCGCGTCGTTCAGCTGGTGCACGGGCGCCGCTTCTGCCCTCAGGAACCAAGCATTGGCGACGACCACCAGCGCGACGAGCGCTGTGGTCGGGCGCAGGCTCAACCGGTCCGGCACCGTCGTCACTACGACGCGCACACGACGTAGGCCTGGATCGTGGCCGCTGTCGTGCCAACGATGCGGATGCCGACCGCTTCCCAGCTGCCGCCAGGAGCAACGGAGACCGGGCGACTAGACGCAAGCGCCGTGTTCCCGGCACTCGTAATGCCGCCACCACCGACGGGTCGGGTCCCTGCAGGACACGTCGCCGTGGACGTTGCCCGGTTGCCAGCGGTCGTGCCGATCGTCTGCGCCGTGCCGGTAAACACCTGCAAGGAGTTGAGCCCGCCCGAGGGTCCGCTGGGGCCGGACGGACCGGATGGACCCTGCGGCCCGGACGGACCGATCGCACCACTCGGGCCCGAAGGACCCTGTTGACCCACAGGGCCTGCCTGCCCAGAAGGACCGGCCTGGCCCTGCTGACCCGGCTGACCCTGGGGACCAGCCTGGCCCGCTGGACCCTGTTGACCGGACGGCCCGGCCGGGCCCTGCTGACCCTGTGGGCCTACTGGACCTTGCTGGCCTTGCTGGCCTGGCTGACCCGGTTGACCTTCTGCTCCCGCCACACCCGTCGCGCCCGACGGACCCAGCGGCCCCGACGGACCGATCGGCCCGGTCGGACCCACGGGCCCCGTTGGCCCAACCGGACCCTGCAAGCCCTGCGGCCCTTGGGGGCCTTGCAGGCCTTGCTGGCCTTGGATTCCTTGGATTCCCTGTATCCCCTGAAGCCCGGTCACACCCGTTGCGCCTGTTGCGCCCGATGGCCCAGAGGTACCTTGTGGACCGACCGGTCCTGTCAAGCCCTGCGGCCCAACTGCTCCTGAGGGGCCGGACGGACCCGCCAGACCAGTCGAGCCACTCGGCCCGACCTGCCCAGTGGCCCCGGACGGACCCGTCGCACCAGTGTTTCCAGTCACTCCAGTTGCCCCTGAGGGACCTTGAATGCCCTGCAAGCCCTGAGGTCCCTGCAATCCTGTCGGGCCCTGTATCCCCTGGACGCCGGTCGCGCCAACGGGGCCGGTCGGCCCGACCGAACCAGTAGCTCCGCTCGGCCCTGAATCACCCGTCGGACCAGTCTCCCCGGTGACGCCAGTTACGCCAGTCACGCCGGTTGGACCGGTCGGACCCTCAGGACCCTGCGGACCCGACGGCCCCACCGGACCAGTCGCACCCACCGGACCCGTCACACCGGTCACCCCAGTAGCCCCACTGACACCCGTCGCGCCGCTGGGACCAGTCTCACCGGTTGGACCGGTCGCACCCGAAACACCCGTCGCGCCGCTCGGACCGGTCTCACCCGAAACACCCGTCGCGCCGCTGGGACCTGTTTCACCAGTGGGACCGGTCGGACCCTCAGGACCCTGCGGACCAGACGGACCCACCGGACCGGTGACACCCACCGGACCCGTCACACCAGTCACACCACTCGGCCCCGTCTCGCCGGTGACTCCGGTGACCCCAGTAGCCCCGCTCGGCCCCGTCGCACCAGTCTCCCCCGTCACTCCAGTGATACCCGTCGCGCCGGTCACGCCGGAAACACCCGTCGCGCCGCTGGGACCAGGTACACCAGTTGGACCGGTCGGACCCTGCGGGCCGGACGGCCCTACGGGACCCAACGGACCCGTCACTCCGGTAGCGCCCGTCGCGCCAGTCACACCCGACGGACCAGTCACACCAGTGACACCCGTCGGACCAGTGGCTCCGGTCGCACCCGAAGGACCCTGCGGACCTACGGGACCAGTTGCACCAACGGGTCCCGCCGGGCC
>CAZTVJ010000031.1:0-4209 GCA_964616935.1 uncultured Acidimicrobiales bacterium
CTGGCGCGGGGCGTGCAGGGCATCGGCGGTGGCGGTCTGTTCGCCATGGCCTTCGCCGTCATCGGCGACGTGGTACCCGCTCGAGAGCGCGGCCGCTACGTCGGCTTCTTCACCTCGGTGTTCGCGCTGGCGAGCGTGGCCGGTCCGCTCATCGGCGGCTTCTTCGTCGACAACCTGAGCTGGCGTTGGATCTTCGTCATCAACGTGCCGCTCGGCGCCGTCGCCCTCGTGGTCACCTCGTCGGCGCTGAAGCTGCCCATCGTCAAGCACAGCCACAAGATCGACTGGCTCGGCGCCACGCTGCTCGTCGGGGCGATCGTGTCGTTCATCCTGCCCATCACGTGGGGCGGCGAAGGGCTCTACGGCTGGAGCTCCCCACCGGTCGTCGGCTTCTTCGTCGCCAGCCTCGTCATGGCCGTCACGTTCGTGCTCTGGGAGCTGAGGGCCCCCGAGCCCATCGTGCCCATGCGCCTGTTCCGCAACCAGATCTTCAGCGTGATCGTCCCGATGATGATCGTGCTGGGCACGCTGATGTTCGGCGCCAATGCCTTCCTACCCCTGTTCCTCCAAGGTGTCGACGGCGTGAGCGCCACCCAGTCGGGGCTCCTCCTGCTCCCCCTCATGCTGGGCGTCACCATCGCGTCGATCGGCTCAGGACGCCGCACGGCCATCACCGGAAAGTACCGGCGCTGGCCGATCCTGGGCACCTCTCTGGCCATCGTCGGCGTGGCGATGCTCACCCAGCTCTCGGCCAACACGTCGGGGTGGTGGACATCGAGCGCCATGCTCCTGCTCGGGCTCGGGATGGGCATGACGATGCCGACGGCCACGCTTTCCGTCCAGAACTCCGTCGAGTTCCGAGACATGGGTGTGGCCACCGGCATGGTCACGTTCTTCCGGTCGCTCGGAGGCGCCATCGGTCTGGCGGTGTACGGCGCCGTGTTCAACGCGCAGATCGTGTCGTCGGGCATCGACCCGACATCGCTGTCCGGCAGCCAGATCCGCAACCTGCCGCCCGCGACGATCGACGCGCTGGCTGGCGCGGTCAGCGCCATCTTCGTGGTGGCGCTACCCCTCGCCATGGTGGCCTTCGTGCTGGCGTGGTTCTTGAAGGAGATCCCGCTGCGGGAGACATCGTCGCTGTCGGCCGTCGCCGAGGACGGCTCGGCGGACGGCTCGGGCGCCAGCCCGGCCGACATCCCCAGCGTGACGGCCGGCGCCATCGCGCACTAGCCCCGCCTCGTCACCGGCGCGGCTAGCCCACGCGTCCGCAGCCCGCCCACGCGGATCCCGGGTGCCCCGCCTCGACGCTCCTCGGTTCCTGGGCGGGCGAATCGCCGGCGAATCGCCGCGGCCACTTCAGGCGCCTGTGGTTGCGCTGGGCGAAACGTGAGGCGCCTGAAGTGCGACGGCGGTGGGAGATCTGGACGGATGGTCAACGGCACTTGCCGAGATCCAGTCAGATGAATACGATTCGTGATGCGGCCTTCTCCGGCGCGCCTTCAGGAAGAGCTCTCATGACCCATCGCCCGCTCCCCCTCCCGGTCGACCTCGTCGCCTGGATCGACGAGCATCGCGACGCGCTCCAGCCGCCCGTCGGCAATGCCCAGATCTGGCAGGACACCGACTTCATCGTGACCGTGGTCGGCGGGCCCAACCAGCGCACGGACTTCCACGACGATCCGTGCGAGGAGTTCTTCTACCAGCTGCGCGGCGACATGGTGCTGAGGCTGTGGGAGGACGGAGGTGCGGTCGACGTGGCGATCCGCGCCGGCGAGGTGCTGCTGCTGCCGGCCCACGTCCGCCACTCGCCCCAACGGCCGGTACCGGGTTCGGTGGGCATGGTGATCGAGCGCACGCGGCCTCCCGGCGCGGTCGACGGGTTCGAGTGGTACTGCCCTCGGTGCGCCTCGCTCGTGCACCGGGCTGAGGTGGAGCTGCACAGCCTCGTCGACGACCTGCCTCGCGTGTTCTCCTCCTTCTACGACGACGAGAGCGCTCGCACCTGCGCGGCCTGTGGCTGGCTGCACCCCGGCCGCGGCGCCCTGCCGGACCCGCCCATCGCCGCTGCAGCGGCGCCCCGCCAGGCCAGCGTGGCGTGACACCACTCCCCCCAGATCGGCCCGCCGAACAGCCAGCAGACCCGCCCGCAACGCCGCTCGCTGGCCCGGTCGTCGACCTCCACAGCCACTTCTTCCCCGAGCGCTGGCCCGACCTGGCCGAGCGGTTCGGCACAGCGGACTGGCCGTGGATGCGTCACGACGGAGCAGGCCGAGCCACCGTCATGGTGGGCGCCCGCGAGTTCCGCCCGATCACCTCGGCGTGCTGGGACGCCGACATGCGCCTGGCCGACATGGACCGCGACGGCGTCGATCTCCAGGTCGTGTCAGCCACGCCGGTGCTGTTCGCCTACGAGCGGCCGGTCGAGCACGCGCTCGAATGCGCCCGCCTGTT
Source organism: uncultured Acidimicrobiales bacterium (assembly GCA_964616935.1). GTDB lineage: Bacteria > Actinomycetota > Acidimicrobiia > Acidimicrobiales > Ilumatobacteraceae > CAZTVJ01. The sequence goes on from CAZTVJ010000031.1 coordinate 2,455, forward strand.
CAACGACGCCTTGCTCGAGCTGTGCAGCCACGGGCGCGGCCGCCTCGTCCCCCTCTGCCAGGTGCCCCTGCAGGACACCGACGCGGCCTGCCGAGAGCTGGAGCGCTGCCTGGCCGCCGGCCATCGCGGCGTGCAGATCGGCAACCACGTCGGCGATCGGGATCTCGACGATGCAGGCCTCGTCACGTTCCTGCACCACTGCGCGTCGCTCGGCGCGCCGGTGTTCGTGCACCCGTGGGACATGTTCGGCGGCTGCCGGCTGGACCAGTGGATGCTCGCCTGGACGGTGGCCATGCCGGCCGAGACCCAGCTCACGCTGCATCGGATGATCCTGGGCGGCGCCTTCGACCGGTTGCCCCGGGACCTGCGGATCTGCTTCGCCCACGGGGGCGGCAGCTTCGCGTTCCTGCTCGGCCGCCTCGAGAACGCCTGGCACCGGCGCGACGTCGTGCGGGGCCTGTCCAGCGCGCCGCCGAGCACCTACGTCGAGCGATTTCGCGTGGATTCCGCGGTGTTCGACCAACGGGCGCTGCGGCTGCTCGTCGAGGTGATGGGCAGCAACAGGGTGCTGCTCGGCTCGGACTACCCCTTCCCGCTCGGCGAGGAGCAGGTTGGTCAGCTGATCCGCACCGCGGGCTTCGACCCCGCCACGACACAACGCCTCCTTGGCGCCAACGCGGTGGACTTCCTCGGGCTGGTGGACGCATGACCTCGACGGGCGCCGGTGGCGGCGAACCCTTCCTCGACCACTACCTCCCCTTCCTCCTCGTGCGGACCGACACCCTGCTCTCACGCCCCTTCCACGCCGAGCTCACCCGGCTGGGTTTCACCGTCGCCGAGTGGCGCATCCTGGCCACGCTCTTCGACGGCCAGCAACGCCCCGTGGGGCGCCTGGCCGAGCTCGTCCTGCTGCCCCAACCCACCGTGTCGCGCTGGGTCGACCGGCTGGCGTCACAGGGGCTCGTGCAGCGGGGTGAGGGATCCGACGACCGTCGGCGGACCGTGGTCTCCATCACGCGGCGCGGCCACACCGTGGCCGCCGCCCTCGTCGAATCGGCCTCGAACCACCAAGCCAACATCTTCGACGACGTCCCCGCGCCCGATCTGGCTCGGCTCGAATCGCTGCTGCGCGCCCTCATCGCCCGACTCGACCGGCCCGACCTTCGACCGGCCGTGCGCCACCTCCGAGCTGTCGACGATGGGGCCGGCGCATGACCGAGCGGTGGCTCACCGCACGTCACGACGGGCCGGTGGCCGAGTGAGCACCGACGTCGGCATCGCCGGTGCCGGGCTGGCCGGACCGTTGCTCGCGGTGTACCTGGCTCGGCGCGGCCATCAGGTCACGCTCTACGAGCGCCGAGCCGACCCCCGCTCCGAGGGCGCCGATGCGGGTCGTTCGATCAACCTGGCCCTTTCGGCACGCGGCATCGCCGCGCTGCGCGGCGTCGGACTCGACGGTGCCGTGCTCGGCGCCGCCCTGCCGATGCGGGGTCGCATGCTCCATGGTCCCACCGGCGAGCTCGCCTACCAGGCCTACAGCGCCGACGGCACGAAGGCCATCAACTCGGTGTCCCGCAGCGCGTTGAACCACGTGCTGCTCGATGCCGCCGAGGCCGCGGGAGTGCCGGTCCACTTCGAGCACCGAGCAGCCGGCGCCGACGTCGACACCGGCGACCTACAGCTCGACACGCCCATCGGCACGGCGACCAAGCAACACGAGGTCGTGATCGGGGCCGACGGTGCGTTCAGCGCGCT
>CAZTVJ010000032.1:0-2041 GCA_964616935.1 uncultured Acidimicrobiales bacterium
GAGCGCGGTGTGCAACGCCTCCGTCTCTGCCGTCGGATCGACGCCGAGGTCCTCGCTCAACCGCACCCGGGCCCGCGCGTAGGCCGCCAACCCGGAAGCGGGACGTCCCGCGGCGGCGTGGGCGCGCATCAAGAGGCGCAGCGCGGTCTCGTCGTAGGGATCCCGGTCGAGGGCGGCCTCGGCGTCGGCGGCCGCGGCCGGTGCGTCACCCAGCGCGAGCGAGGCGGTGGCGGCCACCAAGCGGGCCCGCGCCACGGTCCGCTCGACCGCGGGGCGGTGAGCCACGAACCACTCCCCGTCTTCTTCGGGCAGCAACGGACCGCGGGCCAGGCGCAACGCACTGGTGGCGGCAGCCCGCGCGGCAGCCACGCGACCGGCGACGAGGCGGGCCTCGGCCTCGTCGACGCGGCCGTCGAGCTCGTCGAGGTCCAGCCAGTCACAACGCAGGGTGTAGCCAGCGTCGGATCGCACGAGCCGGTCGGCGCCAAGCACCGCTCGCAGACGACTGACCAACACCTGCAGGTCGTCCGCCGGTCGGGCGGGCAGCCGCTCGGGCCACAGGATCTCGGTGAGGGCGTCGGAGCTGAGCGGTCGCCCCCGCTCGAGCGCCAACGCCTTCAGCAGCGCCCGAGCCTTGCGGCTGCCGAGGTGGCGATCGTCGATGCCGTCCACCTCGAACCCACCGAGGAGCCGGACTCGCACCACGTCCACCGGGTCAGCATGCCGCACCTCGGTCGCCGCTGCAGGGTTGCTGCAAGCCGCGGTCGCCACGATGCCAACGGCATGACACCCACGAGACAAGGAGCACCACCATGGCCACCGCCGAGCAGAAGACCTTCGACACCCCCGACGAGACCAGGACGTTCGAGCACGGCCGGGTCGACCTGATCGCCATCGGCGGCAGCGAGATCGGCCGCCTCACCCTGGAGCCCGGCTGGAAGTGGTCGGACCACGTGAAGCCGATCGCCGGCACCGAGCTGTGCGAGGCACCGCACTTCCAGTACCACGTGGCCGGCACCCTGCACGTCGTCATGGGCGACGGGACCGAGCTCGACGCCCACGCGGGTGACGTCACCGCCCTCCCCCACGGTCACGATGCCTGGGTCGTGGGCGACGAGCCCGTCGTCGTGGTCGACTGGTGGGGCGCCAGCAACTACGCGAAGTGACGGCGGCGGCGAAGACTCAGGCGATCGTGGCGAGCTTCGTCTCGGCCGCGAGCAGGATCGGGTCCGCCGGCGGCCCGTCGGCCTCCGGTTCCGAGAGGAAGGTGAGCACCGAGACGGCCCGCCCGATGCGCATGGCCACGAAGCTGACCGCCACGGCCTGACCACCCGTCGTGGCCGTGCCGCTGTACGCGAAGGCTTGGTCACCGAGGCCCGTCAGGGGGATCTCGGTCAGCTCGAAATCGACGGTGCTGCCGTCGGACTCGGTGGATGTGCCCTTGCCGCAGGCGAGGCCCTCTTGGCCGGCGGCCATCGCCTTCTCGGCGGTGGCCGCGTCGGCGTACTGGTTGACGCTGTGCGAGACGAACAGGTTCGCGATGAGGTTGTTGATGTCCACGCTGTCCTGCAGGTCGGGGGGCACGACCTGGTCCACGCCGGGCGTCCCGCACGGCGTGGTGTCGTCCGGGTCGTCGAGCTCTCCGGGCGTCGCCAGGAAGCCGGGACCGACGTCATCGGCCGTCAGGAGGGCTGACGCAAGCGGCCCCGGCGGCCTCGTCGTGGCCGGAAAGCTGGTCGGCGGGGCCGTCGTGGTCGCCCGAGCGACGGTGGTCGTCGCGGCCGTCGTGGCCGCCTCGGTGGTGGTCGTCTTGACCGTCGTGGCCGCCTCGCCACTGCTGCCGCCGCAGGCGGCAACCACCATCACGGCGGAGAGCGATGCAACGAGCGACCAACGGCGGCGGAGCATGGCCTAGATCATGTCGCAGACGCGACACCGCCGAGGACGCAGGACCAGGGATAGCGTCATGACATGGCCGAGCCCGCGCTGCCCGCCCAGCCGGAGATCTACGAATCGGTCCTCGATCTCGTCGGCAACACCC
>CAZTVJ010000033.1:0-10127 GCA_964616935.1 uncultured Acidimicrobiales bacterium
GACCCAGCGAGCGCCCGAGCTCCACGAACAGGACGTAGAGGATGTAGAGGAACGGCAGCGTCGACAGGATGCCGAAAAGCGTGCGGGTCGCGCTGTCGGCGGCGGCGATCTCGCCCGGGTAGCCCAGCGCGATCATCGCCACCGCGGCCACGCTCAGTCGGACGAGGAGGCTGCGGGTGGTCGACGCGGCCAGCTTGAGCACCACCACCACCTCGGCGAGCAGCAGCGGCACGGTGAGCAGCCAGTCCACGTAGCGGTAGCCCTCGTTGAACGGCACGCCGCCCTGTACGAAGCGGCCGTCGACGAACGAGAACGCCGCGCGCCACGAGTCGAAGATGCGGAGGTAGTGGTACAGAGCGATGGCCACCACGAGCGTGGAGAGCGTCACGGCCATCCGGTGGGCGGGGTGCACGCGGTTGCGCACGAGCAAGAACAGGAGCAACGACGCTCCCATCGCTGCGATGACGAACGAGAAGGCGTTGTAGACGAGGTTGTACTGACCTTGGGTCAGCTCCAGTGCTGCGTCCATGGGTGGTGTCTCCTTCGGGAGCCGCTCCGTTGCGGCACTCAGGATTTTAGTGCTGTTCAGCATGATTTTCGTCATCTCAGTCACAATTTCTTGGCCTGTCTAGACTGATTGCCGTGGGCAACGGGACCGGCGCGCTGAGTCTGCAGGAAGCAGCCACCCTGCTCGGCGTCCACTACCAGACCGCCTACAAGCTGGTCCGGCGCGGCGAGCTTCCTGCTGTCATGGTCCGCGGTCGCTACCTGGTCGACCGGGGCGAACTCAACGCGTTCCGCGAGCGGAGGGACCGCCCCACGGGCCCAACCGGTCGACCGAGCCGGCACCGCCTCGACCGCGGCGCCGAGCGCATGTTCGACGCCCTCGTCTCTGGCGACGAGGCCACGGCGCGCCAGCTCGCCGACGCACTCCTGCGAGAGGGGGTGCCCGTGGCGTCGCTCGTGCAGGAGGTGCTGGTGCCACCCCTTCGTCGCATAGGCGCGGAGTGGCGTCGTGGCAACTTCGCCATCTGGGTGGAGCACCGCGCCTCGGCCATCGTGGAGCGGCTCCTCGGCCTCCTCCACCCGAACCCCCGCGGGCGCCGGCGGGGGACCGCCGTGGTGGCCGCTCTCTCCGGGGACCTGCACGCCCTGCCCACGTCCATGGCCGCCGCGGCCCTGCGGGACGACAACTGGCACGTGCACCACCTCGGCTGTGACGTGCCTCCAAAGGAGCTGCGCTCCTTCGTGCAGTCCCACGATGTGGATCTCGTGGTCCTGACCCTCACCACTCCCGAGCTGGCGTCGTCGGCCGAGCGGCTGGCCGCCGAGCTCCAGCGTCGGGGCACCCGAACGGTCGTGGGTGCGCCAGGGAAGACACTGCAGGACCTCCTCGCAGTCGCCCGCGGTTCCTGAGCGCCTGCGGGGCGCCCCCTCGCGGCATTGCCTCGCCAGGCGGGAGAGTGCGGTCACCCTCCTCGGCCAGAACCAGGGTCTCGAAGGAAGGGGTGCTGTCGGTCGGGAGGGTCTGGACGATTCCTCACAGGTGATAGACACCGATGCCTGGCCGGGGAGTTCCGGGTCAGCCAGCAGGTGGGAGGTTTTCGTCTCCGTGACATCGGACACCGTCGGCACCTCGAACTCGCCCGTGGCGAGCGGCGTGACTCGCGAACGGCTTTCGAACCTGCGCACGTGGAACCTCGGGCTCACCGTGCTGCACGCCGTCCAAGCCGTGCTCATCATCGTGCTGTCGGGCAGTTTCGCCATCACGGTGGTGTCGACGTTCCCCGAGGGCCCGCCGGGGACCGCCCTTCCGGTCGCGGAACCGCTTTTCGACGTCCGCGTCGGCGTCGCCATCGCCGTGTTCCTCGCGCTCGCGGCCATCGATCACCTCGTGACGGCAACGGTGGCGAGGGGCACCTACGAGGCCGACCTGCGCACCGGGATCAACCGGTTCCGGTGGGTCGAGTACTCGTTCAGCGCCACGATCATGGTGCTCCTGATCGGGTTCTACAGCGGCATCACCAACATCACGTCCGTCATCGCCGTTGCTGGCGCGAATGTGGCGATGATCCTCTTCGGCTGGGTGCAGGAGCGGATGAACCCGCCCGGCCGCACGACCACGACGATGCTGCCGTTCTGGTTCGGCACGATCGCCGGCATCGCCCCGTGGATCGCCATTGCCGTCCAGATCGCCGGGTCGAACACGGTGCCGGGCTTCGTCTACGGGATCGTGATCGTGCAGTTCGTGTTGTTCTTCAGTTTCGGGCTCAACCAGTGGCTGCAGTACCGCGGCGTCGGAAGGTGGACCGACTACGTCTACGGCGAGAAGGCCTACCTCGTGCTCAGCCTCGCTGCGAAGTCACTGCTCGCCTGGCAGATCTACTTCCCGAGCCTCGACTCCTGACGTCGTGTCGTCGATGGTCCGGAGTCGCCACCGACCAGTTTCCTCTGCAACCCGACGACTTCGCGGCATGGGCCGGTGCGCGCCGATCCCCTGAAGATGGAGGACCTCTATCGGTGGCAGCGCCGCCGGCTCGGCTTCTTGATCGACGGTGACGAGCCGGCGGGGGCGGTGGAGCTCACTTGGGAGGCGCCCTCCGAAGAGGGCCTCTGACAGGTCATTCGCTTGGAGCGGACGACGGGATTCGAACCCGCGACCCTCACCTTGGCAAGGTGATAGCGCCCGTCCGCGGCGTGGTGCCGAGTACGCTGACCTGCGCCTGAGTCCGGCTCCCCGTCCGTCTGGTCCGTCCAGTCTGCGCAGTTAGTAGAGCGCTCTACCATCGACGATCATCGATGAGGCACGAGTGGCGATAGTCGCTGGTGACGATCGTGAGTGCACGAGGTCTGGCCCACTACGGCTCGGGTCGAGCCGTCTCGTTCGATGCCGTGAGCAGGATGAGGTGGCGGCCGGGTCGGACGTTGGTGCTTAGGTGGTACGTCACGGCCTCGCCAGGCCTGTCGGCATGGCGGAACCACAGCAGCCCCGACCGCGAACCGGTGTCACGCGGATCGGTGGTGACGAGGTCGGGCAGGCTGGTCATCCGCAGGACCAATGCCGGCAGCGCTCTGCCGAGCAACGCCAGCCGTGGGGCACCGAGCAGCACGGCCGCGTCGTCGTTGAGGTCGACCACCACGGCCTGATCATCGATGAGCAGCAGCGCCTCGGACTGCCCGTCGGGCGTTGCCGGAGCGCCGGTGACCGACGGCCGGGCAGGACCGGTATCGGAGGTGTGCTGGCCCTCGACGGCGTCACGCCTCGGTGAGCTGCTCGGCCGTCGGTGTGCCGTGTTCGTCGGTGGTGTCGTGGAGGACTCGGCGCACGTGGAGGCGTGCGTGTTCGACGGCGAGGTCGAGATCGTCGAAGAGGTGGTGCTGGTGGGCGAGGCGGTCGAGGGCGCCGACGGCCAGCAGGGTCCGCCGGTGTTCGGGGCGAGCACCCTTGAGCAGCACGGTGATGCCCCGTCCTTCGAGCTCGGCGACGATCTCGCCGAGGGCTTGGGCGCCGGTGGCGTCGAGGACCTGGACGTCGGGGAGGCGCAGGATGACGACCTTGACGTTGCTGACCGCGGTGAGCTCGGTGAGGAACCGTTGCGACGCGCCGAAGAACAGGGCGCCGTCGAGCCGGTAGGTGACGATGTGCTCGTGCAGCAGCCGCTGCTCGGCGTCGAGGTCGACCTGGGCGTCCATCGGCTGGACGTGGGCGGCGGCCGAGCGGGCGACGGCTCGCAGTGCCAGCACCGCGGCCACGGCGACGCCGACCTCGACGGCCAAGATGAGGTCGAACGCGAGGGTCACGCCGGCGGTCACGATCAGCACGACGGCGTCGCTGCGGGTGGCCCGCAGCACGGCCCGGACGTTGTGGACCTCGACCATGCGCACGGCGGTGACCATGAGCACCCCGGCCAGCGCGGCCAACGGGATCTTGGCCACCAAGGGTCCGCCGAGGAAGACGACCAGCACGAGCACCAGGGCGTGGACGATGGCCGCGACGCGGGTGCGGGCACCGGATCGGACGTTGACCGCGGTGCGGGCGATGGCACCGGTGGCGGGCATGCCACCGAACAGCGGGGAAGCCAGGTTGGCCAGACCCTGCCCGAACAGCTCTCGGTCAGAGTCGTGGCGTGGCATGTCCGCCATACCGTCGGCCACCTTGGCCGACAGGAGACTCTCGATGGCCGCTAGCGCGGCCACGGCGAAAGCGGCACCGAACAGGTCGCTCAGCCGCTGCACCGACACCGCCGGCAGCGACGGTAGGGGCAGGGAGTCGGGCAGCATGCCGATGCGAGCCACGTCGAGCCCTGCCGCCTCGGCGGCCACCGTCGCGACGATCACGGCGATCAGCGACGCCGGCAGGGCCCGGTGGACCCTCGGGAGCACGACCATGACGGCGGCCACGAGCACCACGAGGGCCAGCGCGGCCAGGGTGCCGTTGCCGGCCAGCGCCTCACCGACGGCCCGGACCGCCACCACCACGGTGTTCTCACCCTCCGGCTTGGGCACCCCGAGGGCGGCGGGGACCTGCTGGAGGAAGATGATCAGCGCGATGCCGATGGTGAAGCCCTCGATGACCGGCCACGGGATGTAGGCGAGGAACCGGCCCAGGCGCACCAGGGCGGCAAGCACGACGAGTGCGCCGGCCATCAGCCCGACCAGGTACACGGCGTCCGGGCCGTAGCGGGCCACCACCGGGACGAGCACCACGGTCATTGCGCCGGTAGGCCCGGACACCTGCACGTTCGACCCGCCGAACACGCCGGCCACGAGACCGGCGATGATCGCGGTGATGAGCCCGGCCTGGGCACCGAGCCCAGTGGTGATCCCGAATGCCAACGCCAGCGGGAGCGCGACCACCCCCACGGTCATGCCGGCCACGACGTCGCCCTTCCACGACCGGCGCAGGCCGGCGTAGTCGGACCGTCGCGGCAGCAGCCCGCTGACGTTGCGCCAGACCGCCCGGAGCTGAGCAACGCTTGTCCTCCCCGGGCGGTCCGGCGCCGAGGCCTCCAAGGACGTGGGCGTGCTCACTCGTCCCCCACTGCGGCGCTCAGGTCGGCCAACAGGTCACGGGTCGAGGCCAGCGACTTCAACAGCAGCCGCTTGGCCACCAACAGCAGCTCGACCACCAACGGGTCCCGCACGGCGTAGAAGACCGACGACCCTTCCTTGCGCGTGGTCACCAACCCGGCGCGGCGCAGCACGCCCAGCTGCTGAGACAGGTGGGACGACTCGATGCCGACCAGTGGCTGCAGCTCACCCACCGACCGCTCCCCCTCCGAAAGGATCTCGAGGGCGCGGATGCGCGCCGGGTGGGCGAGCGCCTTGAACAGCTCGGCCTTCACCTCCGACAACGGGACGCTCAACCCCGGGACCGCCGTGCCAGCTCCGACCATCAGCAACCTCCTCCAGATATGACAAAGATATCAGATCGTCAGAAACTTGTAATAGCATTCTATGTGATGACAACTCGTGCCACCTCTGACGACACCCAGGTCCGGCGACCAACCCGCTACACCGTCGACATCGAGGTCGACCAGATCGCCCGGGACCAGCTCGACGAGGTGCTCATTCGCAGCGGGCTCCATCCGCTCAGCGTCGTCGCCCACAACGGCGGGGCGGCCGCCGTCATCGACGGCGGCTCCGAGACGGGCCTCGCCCGCGTCCGTCGCCTTGCGCGTGATCAGTTCGGTGCTGCCCTGGTGCGCTGCGACGACCAGGTCCTCGCCGGTCACCTCGGCGGCAAGCTCGCCACCCGTGCCACCCACCGGCTGACTACTCACGAGGACCTCGCCATCGCCTACACACCCGGGGTCGGGCGCGTGGTCGAGCTCATCCACGCCGACCCCGACCTCGCGCGCTTCTACACCGCCCGGAACAACACCGTGGCCATCGTCACCGACGGCACCGCCGTGCTCGGCCTCGGCGACCGCGGTCCGCTGGCCGCGCTCCCCGTCATGGAAGGCAAGGCCGTGCTGTTCTCCGAGCTGGCCGGGCTCAACGCCTACCCCCTCTGCCTCGCCACCACCGACATCGACGAGATCGTCGACACCGTGGTGCGACTCGCCCCGAGCTTCGGGGCCGTCGACCTCGAAGACATCGCTGCACCCCGCTGCTTCGAGGTCGAAGCCAGGCTCCGCGCCCGCCTCGACCTCCCGGTCCTCCACGACGACCAGCACGGCACCGCCGTCGTCGTGCTTGCCGGCATCCTCAACGCCCTCCGCATCGTCGACCGGCCGCTCGCAGATGTCCGCATCGTCGTTGCCGGTCCCGGGGCTGCCGGGGTCGCGGTCACCGAGTTCCTCCTCGCCGCCGGTGCCACCGACGTCACCGTGTGGACCCGCGCCGGGATCCTCCACGCCGACGACGACACCCTGCCGGCCAACAACCGGACCCTCGCCCGCCACACCAATCCCCGCCTCCTCCTCACCGGCGACCTGGCTGTCGCCGTTCGGGACGCGCACGTGTTCATCGGGCTCTCCGGGCCCGACATCCTCACCCGCGCTCACGTCGAGACCATGGCCCCCGACCCGATCGTGTTCGCCCTGGCCAACCCTGCCCCCGAGATCGACCCTGACACCATCGCCGACCTGGCCGCCGTCACCGCCACCGGACGCTCCGACCACCCCAACTAGGTCAACAACGTGTCGAAGCGCGTCCAATGCGGCCTAGAGCACGAGTGAACCGATGCCTTGATTCCGGAATGCGGGATGAACGGCGATGTACAAGACTTCCGCTGAGCGACGATGGCGACGCTCGATCAGTACGAACCCGACGACGGTCCCGTCGACGTCCGCGACCAGCGCCATGTGATCACTGATGCCGCGTCGAACTTCGTGGTGGGTTGACGCCGTGAAGTACTCAGGCAGTAGCGCAAGCACGTTGACGCAGCCGTCGGCGTCCGATGGATGAGCTGATCGAACGAGCATGAGCCTCACCATCGTCGCGCTCACCCGCCACTTCGAAGGACAACGATTCGCAGACACCATTGTGTCGCGTTCAGAGCGGCGCCACCGGAAGGCACCTACGGAGACTGCTGCGACGGCCCGGGTGGCGTCAGACCGTGGGATGCGGCTGCACCCCGACATGCCCCACGTCACCGGCACCATCGACCCATCCGCCCGGCAGGGGCTGGGTGATGCCGCCTCGGTGTTGTGGCCGTAGGGTCTGTTGGGTGGTTACAGCACTTCGCCGCAGCGCCGCCGAGCCCGTGGTCGACTGTCGGTGACGCTCGTCTACAGGGGCGCCTTGTGGATCGGCGTGTTCCTCGGGGTCACGATCGGCCCTTTGGTATTTGCGGTGATCGGAGTGTCGGGTCCCGGTCGCGGCTTTGCCACGGAGTTCTCGGCGGCTCTCGGATTCATCGGTCTGTCGCTGATTGGGCTCGAGTTCGCGATCGTGGCTCGGTTCCGAGCTGTCACGGAACCGTTCGGCAGCGATGCACTCGTGCAGTTCCATCGGGCCATCGGTCTCGTGGGGCTGGGCCTGGTCGGCGTGCACGTCGCCATTTCGGCGCCGTGGGACCTCGTGATCCGGCCGTTCGATCCGGACACGCCGGCGCGTGTGCGCTGGGCGCTGCTCGCCGTGCTCGCCCTGCTCGCTCTCATCGGATCATCGGTGTGGCGCACCCGTCTGCGTCTGTCATACGAGTCATGGCAGATGCTGCACGCCGTGCTGGCCGTCACCGTGATCGGGTCGTCGCTCATGCACGCACTGCTCGTCGACTACTACTTGAGCACGACGTGGAAGCGGCTGTTGTGGACTGCGATGGCGGCGGCCTTCGTCATCGTGCTGGTGTGGGTGCGAATCGCCAAACCGCTGCTGATGTGGTCGAAGCCGTGGACTGTCGAGCGGGTGACGGCCGAACGCGGCCAGACCACGACGCTGACACTGCGTTCCGACGGCCATGACGGCTTCGACTTCCTTCCCGGCCAGTACGCCTGGTTCGCCATTGGTCGATCACCGTTCGCATTGACGAAGCACCCGTTCTCGTTCTCGTCGAGCAGCGAGGCCGACGGCGTCGTCGAGGTCAGCATCAAGGCGCTCGGCGACTTCACGTCCACGGTCGGAAACCTCGACGTCGGCACCAAGGTCTTCATCGACGGCCCGCACGGGGTGTTCAGCCCCGACCTCTTCGAGGGCCCGGGCTTCGGTCTCATCGCCGGTGGTATCGGCATCACCCCGACGATGAGCATCCTGCGAACACTCGCCGACCGCGACGACAGTCGGCCGATCGTTGCCTTCGTCGCGAGCAGCACCTGGGAGGATGTCACGTTCCGGGAGGAACTCGAGATGCACGCGCAGCGACCGAGTGTCACGCTGGTCCACACACTCAGCAATCCACCCGAAGGCTGGGCGGGCGAGACGGGACGTATCAACGGCGAGATGCTGCGACGTCACCTGCCAGAGCGTTGTCAGCGCTGGCAGTTCTTCATCTGTGGACCCAACCCCATGATGGACGCCATGGAGGTTGCCCTGCTCTCGCTCGGCGTACCGGACAGCCGGATCCACACCGAGCGTTTCAGCTGGGTCTGAGAGGAGCCATCAATGCGTCACGTACTCGTCACACGTCTGGTCGTCGCCCTCAGCGTCGTACTCGTCGGGGCAGCGGTGATCTTCGGCCTCATCCAGGGCTGAGCTTCGCGACCGCTGCGGTCCCAACGACCCCGGCGACCTCAGATCAGCCCGAGTGCGAGCATCGCTCGAGCCACTCGTTCGAACCCGGCGATGTTCGCGCCGACGACGTAGTTGCCGGGCGCCCCGTACTCGTCGGCGACCGTCAGGCAAGTCGTGTGGATCGTTGTCATGATCTCGGCGAGGCGACGCTCGGTGTCGTCGAAGCCCCACGAGTCCCGGCTCGCGTTCTGCTGCATCTCCAGCGCAGAGGTGGCGACCCCGCCGGCGTTTGCCGCCTTGCCGGGACCGAACGCCACACCGGCGGCGTGGAAGACCTCGACCGCCTGCGCCGTGCAGGGCATATTTGCTCCTTCGACCACGGCCACGCACCCGCTGGTGACGAGGGCGGCAGCCGCCGTGTCGTCGAGTTCATTCTGTGTGGCGCACGGGAACGCAAGATCGCACGGCACGTTCCAGATCGATTCGCGCGAGAACGTGGCGCCGCGCCGTGCCGCGTACTCCGAGATCCGACCGCGCTCGACGTGCTTGACCTGCTTCAAGAGTTCGAGGTCGACCCCGTCGGGTTCGTAGACAAAGCCGCCAGAATCCGAGCAGGCGACGACAATGGCGCCGAGCTGGTGGAGCTTTTCGATTGCGTAGGTCGCCACGTTGCCCGAACCGGAGACCACGCAGCGCATGCCGTCGAGCGACCGATTACCGGATCGAAGCATCGCATTGGCGAAGAACACGGCGCCGTATCCGGTTGCCTCGGGGCGAACCAGCGATCCGCCCCAGGCGGTGCCCTTGCCCGTGATGACGCCTGACTCGTAGCGGTTGGTGATGCGCTTGTACTGACCGAAGAGGTAGCCGATCTCGCGCTGGCCGACACCGATGTCGCCTGCCGGCACGTCGGTCAGTTCGCCGATGTGGCGGTAGAGCTCGGTCATGAAGCTCTGACAGAACCGCATCACCTCGCTGTCGGAGCGACCCTTCGGGTCGAAGTCGGAGCCGCCCTTGCCGCCGCCGATCGGTTGGCCGGACAGGGCGTTCTTGAACACCTGCTCGAAGCCGAGGAATTTGATGACCCCGAGGTCGACGGTTGGCGAGAACCGCAGCCCTCCCTTGTACGGCCCGAGTGCACTGTTGAATCCGACGCGTATGCCCCGGTTGATCTGCACTTCGCCGCCGTCGTCCTGCCACGGCACGCGGAAGATGATCTGCCGTTCCGGTTCGCAGATCCGTTGGATGATCTTGTGCTCTGCGTACTCGGGGTGCTTGGCGATGGCTGGGCCGACCGATTCGAGCACCTCGAGTGTCGCCTGGTGGAACTCGGGCTGGGCGGGGTTGGCCCTGACAATCTCGTCGTAGATTGCGGTGAGGCCGGTGTCCATCATCGCGCCAGTATGCCCGTGGAACTCAGACGGCGGTGAGCGGTGGGCGAGGCGCCGTCGCGGCGCAGGACTGGGCGTTCATGGTGTTTGCGGCGATCGACGCGCCGCCTCAGTGCGGGC
>CAZTVJ010000034.1:0-1721 GCA_964616935.1 uncultured Acidimicrobiales bacterium
CGTCGCCCGGCGCGAGGTAGCGGGCGACGTGGACGACGGCTTGGCCCGGAGGCGCCAGCCGCGCCGGCGGGCAGTGGGTGGAGAGGTAGAGCGGCCGGTCGAGGCCGAACAGCGCCTCGGGATCGGACGGGCGACGCACACCCAGGTCAAGGCACGCGGCCTCGACGGGCGGACCCACGTCGAACGGCCTTCGGCCCAGCAGCCGGGCGGCGACGGTTGGGGTGCCAGGTGCCAGGATGATGGCCCGCCCGGCGAGCTCACGCCCGTCGACGGTCGTGGCGATTCGCAGCGCCCCGTCCTCGCCGACCGACTGCACGTCCGCCGGCTGGATGTCGAGACCGTCGGCGGCACCGTCCACCAGGGTCTGCCACCCGCCGTCGAGGTACCGCACGCCGTCCTGCAGGGCGAGCTGCAGCTGGCAGATGGCGACGTCGGCGCTCATCATCTCGGGTGCGTTCCCATACGTGGCGACCCGCAGCAGCATCTCGACGAGCTGCTCCGCATCCGGGGGAAGGGCGAGCCCGTCGAGCCACTCGCGCACGCTCACCGATGCCCAGCGGCCCGCTTCGATGCGCCCGAAGCGAGCGATGAGCCGAGCGATCGCCGCCTTGCCCCGTAGGCCGAGCAGTGGCGAGGTGGCCAGCGCCCGAGCACCGGCCGGTAGGAGTCCGACGAGATCGCTGCGCACGGCGTGCGCCCGCGTGGTCGGTGGCCCACCCGCGAGCGAAATGCCGAGGTCGCTCAGCACGCGCGCCGCCGGGCCACCGAGGTACAGGGCGTGGGGGCCGCGGTTCAGGAGGAAGCCGTCTCGCTCGTCGCTGCGAGCCCGCCCACCAGCCGGTCGGCCGTCCAGCACCAGAGTGTGCGCGCCAGCTCGTTGCGTCAGCCGGGCGGCGGTGAGGCCGGCGAGCCCGCCGCCGACCACGATCACGTCGTAGATGTCGTCCATGCCTGTTCGACGTGGGGGCCGGGCCGATCGCGACAGGGGCCGGGTGACATAGAGCGCGGCGCGGGTAGGTTCGGTCGCCGTGCCCGAGCCCCCCCACCTCGCCCAGGTCAACGTCGCCCGCCTGCTCGCGCCGCTCGACAGCCCGATGCTCGAGGGCTTCGTCAGCGCGCTTGCACCCGTGAACGCACGAGCCGATGCTGCGCCGGGCTTCGTCTGGCGGCTGCAGACCGACGAGGGCGACGCCACGTCGCTGCGTGCCTTCCCCGACCCCGACGTCATCGTGAACCTCTCCGTGTGGACGTCGCTCGACGCCCTGCGAGCCTTCGTCTACCGGGGCGACCATGTCGAGGTGTTCCGCCAGCGACGGCAGTGGTTCGCCGCCCCCGCCGAGGCGGGAGTCGCCGCGTGGTGGGTGCCCACGGGCCATCGTCCGACGGTGGACGAAGCCAAGGAGCGACTGGCCTTCCTGCAGGTCCACGGCCCGTCGCCCTGGGCCTTTCCGCTCGCGCAACCCGAGCCGCCATTGCTCGTGGAGCGAGCCACGATCGACGAGCCGGCTGTTGCCGCGCTGCTCGGCGAGCTGAACGCCGAGATCCTCGACGGCGACCCGCATGGTCGGCACTTCTTCGGACTCGATGCCGACGACGTCACCCCGGGCACCGGCGCGCTGCTCGTGATGCGCCTCGACGGTGAAGCGATCGGCTGCGGCGCCGTGCGGACGCTCGACCCGGGTGAGGCCGAGCTGAAGCGCATGTACGTGCGTCCGTCGGTG
>CAZTVJ010000035.1:0-3140 GCA_964616935.1 uncultured Acidimicrobiales bacterium
CCCTGCACGCCCCGCGCCAGCACGAGTTGGATCATGTTCTGCGACACGGCGCACAGGAGCGAGCCGAAGACGAAGGTGATGATGGCCACTTGGAACAGACGCCGGCGTCCGTACAGATCGGACAGCTTGCCGAACAGCGGCGTGGCGGCCGTGGAGGTGAGCAGGTAGGCGGTTCCCACCCAGGCGATCTGCTGGAGGCCGCCGAGGTCGGCGACGATCGTCGGCAGCGCAACCCCGACGATGTTCGTGTCGAGCGCTGACAGCGCCAGCGCGGTCATGAGGCCGGCGAACACGATGTAGAGCTGTCGCTTCGTGAGCGGTCCGCTGCTCACCGTCGTCGCTTCCATCTCGTCCCTCACACTTGCCGGCGCCGTGCAACTTGTATCCTACAAGGAACTTCGGCCGCAGTTCACCTGGGGGTCACCTCTTCGCAGCGCGGCGGCACACCCGGATGGCGAAGCCCGACCCGGCCCGCCCTACGCTCGACCCGACGTCGAGACGGAGGCGCAATGGACTTCCTGGTGGCACGTGACGACCTGCGCCGGTATGAGGTGCGCGACGACGGCGCCGCCTCGCTGCAGCCCGGCGAGGCCACATTGCGGGTTTCGTCGTTCGCGTTGACGGCCAACAACATCACCTACGCCGCGTTCGGCGATCTCATGAGGTACTGGGACTTCTTTCCCGGACCGCCCGGTTGGGGTCGTGTGCCCGTCTGGGGGTTCGCCGACGTTGCCGAGTCGAGGGTGGAAGGCCTGGTCGAGGGCGTGCGGGTGTTCGGCTACTTCCCCATGTCGACGGAGCTGGTGGTCACACCGCAGCACGTCACCGCCAGTGGCTTCGTCGACGGCGTGGCCCACCGCGCTGCGCTGCCTCCGGTCTACAACCAGTACCAGTTCGTCAGCGCGGACCACGGCTACGACCCGGCCCGGGAGGCGGAGCAGTCGCTCTTGCGCCCGCTGTTCATGACGTCGTTCCTGATCGACGACTGGCTGGCCGACAACGACCTCTTCGGCGCCCAGCAAGCCATCCTGTCGAGCGCGTCGAGCAAGACGGCGCTCGGCCTCGCCTTCTTGCTGTCGACGAACGAGCGTTGCGAGGTGATCGGCCTCACGTCGCCCGCCAACGCCGAGTTCGTGTCCCGTGTGGGGTACTACGACCGCACCGTGACGTACGGGTCGCTGGCCGACGAGCCCAGCGACCGGCCCACGGTGTTCGTGGACATGGCCGGTGATGGCGCCGTGATGGCCGAGGTCCATCGCCATCACGTGGGCTCGCTCGTGCACAGCTGTCGGGTCGGCGCCACGCACTGGGAGGAGCTGGCGCCGGCGCCCGACCTCCCCGGTCCGGTTCCCACACTGTTCTTCGCGCCGGATCACGTCGTGAAGCGGCGGGAGGACTGGGGCCCAGGCGGCCTGGACGAGCGCTTCGGCGGCGCCTGGACGCAGTTCCTCGGCTCGGTCGACGGGTGGCTGGAGATCGTCGAGGGGCACGGGCCCGATGTGGTGGCGGCGGTCTACCTGGACGTGCTGGAGGGCAGGGCCCGTCCCGACCACGGCAACGTCGTCTCCCTGTAGGGCGCAGACCAGGCCGTGACGCGCGACAGTGCGGGCATGCCCGTCCCTTCCCTTCGAGACCGGCCTGCGTGGACGTCGCTCGAGCTCCATCACGCCGAGATCGAGCACTTGCACCTGCGTGAGCTGTTCGCCGACGACCCCGGCCGGGGTGAGCGGCTGCGGGCCGAAGCCACCGGGCTCCACCTCGACTACTCGAAGAACCGGATCACCGACGAGACGGTGAGGCTCCTCGTCCGCCTGGCCGAGG
The DNA here is from genome assembly GCA_964616935.1 of uncultured Acidimicrobiales bacterium. Lineage (GTDB taxonomy): Bacteria > Actinomycetota > Acidimicrobiia > Acidimicrobiales > Ilumatobacteraceae > CAZTVJ01. The sequence continues at coordinate 1,822 of CAZTVJ010000035.1, forward strand.
AATCCGAGCTGGAGGCCCACCGCGACGCGATGTTCCGGGGCGACCGGATCAACGTGTCCGAGGACCGGTCGGTGCTGCACGTCGCGCTGCGCATGCCGCGAGACGCCACCCTCGTGGTCGACGGAGTCGACGTCGTCCGCGAGGTGCACGCCGTGCTCGACCGGATGGCGGCCTTCTCCGAGCGCGTGCGCTCGGGCGAGTGGAAGGGCCACACCGGCAAGCCGATTCGCAACGTCGTCAACATCGGGATCGGCGGGTCCGACCTCGGGCCGGTCATGGCCTACGAGGCGCTCCGCTTCTCCAGCCTGCGGGACCTCACGTTCCGCTTCGTGTCCAACGTCGATGCCACCGACTTCGTCGAGGCGACGCGCGATCTCGCCGCCGACGAGACCCTCTTCATCATCTCGTCCAAGACGTTCGGGACGTTGGAGACGCTGACGAACGCCCACTCGGCCCGGGCCTGGGCGCTGGCGCAGCTGGGCGACGAGGCGGCCGTGGCCAAGCACTTCGTCGCGGTGTCGACGAACGCGGAGCGGGTGGCGGCGTTCGGGATCGACACGGCCAACATGTTCGGGTTCTGGGACTGGGTGGGTGGCCGCTACTCGATGGACTCGGCCATCGGCCTGTCGACGATGCTGGCCATCGGCCCTGACCACTTCGGCGAGCTGCTGGCCGGCTTCCACGCCATGGACGAGCACTTCCGCACCGCGCCCCTCGGCGAGAACCTGCCGGTGCTCATGGGCCTGCTGTCGGTTTGGTACGGCGGCTTCTTCGGCGCCCAGACGGTGGGGGTCATGCCCTACGAGCAGTACCTGAAGCGCTTCCCCGCCTACCTCCAGCAGCTGACGATGGAGTCGAACGGCAAGCACGTGACGCTGGCCGGCGCCCGGGTCGACTACCCGACCGGAGCGGTGTACTGGGGTGAGCCGGGCACCAACGGTCAGCACAGCTTCTACCAGCTGTTGCACCAGGGCACGACGCTCATCCCGGTGGACCTCATCGGGTTCGCGAACAGCCTCAACCCGCTCGGCGACCACCATGACCTGCTGCTCGCGAACGTCTTCGCCCAGGCCGAGGCGCTCGCCTTCGGCAAGACCGCCGAGCAGGTGCGCGAGGAGGGGACCGCGGAGGCGCTGGTCGCGCACCGGGTCTTCGAGGGCAACCGGCCGACGAGCACGATCCTGGCCCAGAAGCTGACCCCGCGCTCGCTCGGCAGCCTGGTCGCCCTCTACGAGCACAGCGTCTTCACCCAGGGCACGATCTGGGGGATCGACTCGTTCGACCAGTGGGGGGTCGAGCTCGGCAAGGTGCTGGCGAAG
>CAZTVJ010000036.1:0-5330 GCA_964616935.1 uncultured Acidimicrobiales bacterium
GGCAGGACTCGCTCACCGCGATCATCCGGCGAGTCGACATCAACGGCCCGCGACCCGACCCGCCGCCGCCCCGGCCACCTCGGCCGCCGCTGGCGACCGGACGCACGTTCCAGGTGACCGGCTCCGGGCACGCGCCGACCCTCGGCGAGGTCGTGGTGAGCGCGCCGGCCACCCTCGACGACGACGTCCAGTTCACGGTGTACCGACCAGGTTCGGTGGCACCGAGCACCTGGAACCTCCTCCTGGTGTTCGCCCACAAGTCCGAGCTCGATCCCCTGACCGGTCACGACCCGGTCGCCGAGGTCCGCCGGCAGGCAAGCGCCATGCTCGGGGAGGCGATCGACCAGTACCGCACCCTGGTCGACGAGAGTGCGGCACCCCTGCGCCGAGGCAGCGACGTGATCGTCGAGCCGTTCCTGGAGGGGGCCACGTTCAACCCACCGACCGTCAGCTTCCGGTGGGAAGAGCCGGTGCACCGGGCCGACTTCCGCTTCAAGGTCGCCACGACCGGCGGGCGAGCGCGAGGCGGCGTGCGGGTCTTCGTCGGCGCGATCGTCGTCGGCGAGGTGACGTTCTCGCTTCGGGTGGGTGACGGCGAGCAACATGAGCCGACCGACGTCGACCACACCCGGCGCTTCCGCAAGGTGTTCGCCTCCTACTCCCACGACGACACCGAGGTGGTGCTCGCCGTGGCCGACGTGGCCAAGGTGCTGGGTGTCGACTACGTGATCGACGTACGCGACCTGCGCAGCTGTGACGATTGGGCTCAGCAGATCGAGCACATGATCGAGCAGGCCGACACGTTCCAGCTGTTCTGGTCGTCCAACGCGCTGCGATCGCGGTACGTGCTTCAGGAGTGCCGCCATGCCCTCTCGCTCGGGCGCGACGGCTTCATCCAACCCGTCTACTGGGAGGACCCACTGCCCGAGGATCCGGCGCACGAGCTGCCGCCCCGAGCGATCCGCCGCCTGCACTTCTCGAAGCTGGCTGCGCCGACGCCATCGGGAGCAGTCGGCGTGCTGGCGCCACCACGGCGACTTCCAGGGCAGTCGGCGCTGCCCCCACCACCACCACTGCCTGGCACCGAGATGGCGGCCACCCCATCGGCTGTCACCCCACCGAAAGCCGGGCCTCCTGTTGGGCCGCCGGCCGGGCCGCCCCCAGCATCGGTCGGCACGGCGGCACCTCCGCCACCCAACGCACCCCTGGCCAAGCGCTCGAAACGACCCTGGGCGGCGGCCGCAGCAGCAGCGGTCGTGCTCGCGGCGGGCGTGGCGGCAGTCCCCGCGCTACGCAGGGGCGACAACAGCGCAGCGCCGGTTCCGTCCACGACCTCCTCCGGCGGCATCGTGCCGACGTCCGGCCCCAGTAGCTCGTGCTCCTGGGAGAACGGCTACCGCAACCCGCCGGCAGACGAACGGCGGCGGATCGTCGCCGCCCAACCTGCGCTCGTAGCACTGACCGATCGGCTGCTCCTCGAGGCCCGCGCCGAAGCCGTCAAGTCTCCGGGCGACCCGGTGGTCGACCTCACCGGCCAGTGGGCCGGCTCCAACGGCTTGACCTACGCCTTCCGCCAGTTCGACAGCCAGTTCGTCGTCCAGGAGATCAGCGGGCTAGGGATCACGGCCGCCGGTCGTGGGCAGCTCGCCGGGCGCCAGGGAGGCTTCGACGGCGTCACGTTCGACAACACCTCCCGTGACGGCGCCCTGGCGATCGTGTCCGAGGGGCGCCTCACCGCAGTCCTGACCGACGCCGGCTGCGGGATCCGGGTGCAAGTGGCCCTGCGCCGCTGACACGACGAGCCGAGCCGAGCCGAGGAGCGTGCGAGCAAGGATGCTGCTCGCGCACGGGCGATACTGGTCCGGTGACCGATCGCAACGTGCTGGGCGGTGAGCTGGAGCCCTGCGGGACGGATCCCCTGACCGGCTTCTACCGAGACGGGTGCTGCAGCACCGGTCCGGACGATCAAGGCAGCCACACCGTGTGCGCCGTGGTGACAGCCGAGTTCCTCGAGCACCAACGCCGCATCGGCAACGACCTCAGCACACCCATGCCCCAGTACCGGTTCCCGGGCCTGGTGCCCGGCGACCGCTGGTGCGTCACCGCGGTGAACTGGCTGCGCGCGCACCTCGACGGTGCCGCAGCACCCGTGGTCCTGGCCTGCACCCACGAACGAGCCCTCGACGTCGTGCCGCTGGAGGCGCTGCGGGAGCACGCCGTGGATGTCCCTCCCGATCCGGGCGCGCTCGACGACTGATCGGGCGCGCCGCTGGGCCGTTCGGACCATTGCCGGAGGCGACCCGAGCCAGCACCCTGTGAGACGGCGCGAAGGGAAGGACAGGCAACTGATGCGAAAGGCCCTCGCAGGCGTCGCGACCGCACTGATCGCACTCCTGCTGGGGGAGGTCATCTGGGCAGGCGCGGCCGCCACACCCCAGACCGTCACCCCAACGAACCTCACGATCAGCGGTCGGGTGAACGCCCTCGCCACGGGAGCTGGACGGCTGTTCGTGGGCGGTCAGATGACCGTGCCGTTCGTGCGCCTCGGTGCCCTCGACCCCGCCACGGGCGTGGTCGTGTGGTCGGCCCCCGGCATCACCAGCGACGTCCGGGCGTTGGCCGTGGTCGGCACCACCTTGTTCGCGGGCGGCGACTTCGGGATCCGGGCCTTCGACGCCGCCTCAGGGGCACTGCTCCAGTCGCTCGGCTGCGGCCAGGTGCGGGCGCTCGAGCCTGACGCTTCGGGTACCGGCGTGTTCGTGGGCGGCACGTTCGGCACCTGCGGCGGCCAGGCCCACAAGAACCTCGCTCGCCTCGACGTGGCCACCCTGACTGCCGTGCCCACCTGGACGGCCAAGACCGATGGCACCGTCCTGAGCCTGGCATCCGACGCCGACGGGGTCTTCGTCGGAGGGAGCTTCGGCTCGATCAACGCCGTGAGCCGCTACCGGCTCGGCAAGGTGACGAACGACGGTGGGCTCGGCGCGTGGAGCTCCACGTACGTGCCGAACCCGGGCGACGTCGGCACGGCGAAGTCGGTGCGGGCGATGGACATCGCCAGCGGCCGGCTGTTCGCCTCGTGGGGCGAGAGCGTCAACAAGACCCTCGTCTACGACCAGGCGACGGCAGCGCTGGCGGTGTACTGGGGCACCGACGGCGACACCCAGGCGGTCTATGCCGACGGGGGCAACGTGTACCTCGGCGGGCACTGGTACCAGTACGTCGGTTCCACGCCCTCCGTGCACTTCGCCGCCTTCGACGCCACCACCCTGGCGAAAGAAGCCGTGTTGGGCCCCATCCCGAATGCGCCGCTCGGGATCTTCGCCATCGTGTCCGACGGCGCCGGCGGCCTCTGGCTCGGCGGTGACGTCACCGGCGACTGGGGGCCGGCCGCCACGAAGGTGAAGCGGCTCGTCCACCTCACGCCGGGCGCAGCCCCGCCCCCGACGACCACCACCACGACCACCACCACCACGACGACGGTGCCGAGCTCGACCACCACGACGAGCACCACAGTGCCGCCGACCACCACCACGACCACGCCCCCCGTCGACACGCAGGAACCCGACTCCAAGGTGACCGCACCGGTGGCCGGCTCCACGATTGCCTCCCCGTTCACCTTCGCCGGCACCGCCACCGACGACGTGGCCGTCACGCGGGTGCGGCTGTCCGTTCGCAACGCCTCCAGCCAGCTCTGGCTGCAGGCCAACGGCACGTTCGGGTCCGCGTTCGTGCAGTTCGACGCCGCGCTCTCGACCCCCGGCACCAGCTCGACCGGCTGGACGTGGACCACCACACTCCCGGCCGGCTCCTACTTCGTCCAGTCGAAGGCCGTCGACAGCAGCGGTCGGTCGGAGACCACGACGCCCTGGATCGGGTTCACGACCGCCTGATACCGGCCGGGTTCCGGGGTCGGCCCTTCTCTGCGAGGGCGCTTCGGGCTAGTGTTCTCCTTGCTTCAACCACCGGGTTGGTTGCTGAGGCGCTGGCTGGCGGTGGGCGGTGCTCCCAGCCCAGGAATCGTTCAACGTCCTCACGGGCCAGGACGCGGCGGAAGGAAGCACCAATGCGCAAGCACGTCGCGGGCGTCGCGATCACCGTCATCGCGCTGCTGGGCGGAGTCATCTGGGCGGGTGCGGTCAACGCTCCTCCCACGGTCACGCCGACGAACATCACGATCAACGGCCGGGTGAGCGCGCTGGCCCGCGGGGCCGGGCGCCTCTTCGTGGGCGGTCAGATGACCGCGCCGTTCGTGCGCCTCGGCGCCATCGATCCGGCCACGGGAGCCGTCGTGTGGTCGGCGCCCGACGTGACGACCGAGGTCCGGGCCATGGCCGTCCTGGGGAGCACGCTCCTCGTCGGCGGCGACTTCGGCCTGCGGGCCTACATCGCCTCGTCAGGCACGTTGCTGCAGTCCATCACCTGTGGCCAGGTGCGGGCCATCGAGCCCGATGCTTCGGGCACCGGCGTGATCCTCGGTGGCACGTTCACGACCTGCGGCGGGCAGACGCACAAGAACCTCGCCCGCGTCGACCTGGCCACCCTGGCCGTCGTGGCGACGTGGACCGCCAAGACGGACGGCACGGTACTCAGCCTGGCTTCGGATGCCACCGGCGTGTTCGTCGGTGGGAGCTTCGGTTCGATCAACGCGACGACCCGCTACCGGCTCGGCAAGGTCACCTACGCAGGTGGCCTCGACGCATGGACCTCCGGCTACGTGCCGAACTCGGGTGATGTCGGAACAGCGAAGTCGGTGCGCGCCATGGACGTCACGGACGGTCGGCTCTTCGCCTCATGGGGCGAGAGCGTGAACAAGACGGTGATCTACGACCAGGCCACGGCCGCCTACATCACCCACTGGGGCAGCGACGGTGACACGCAGGCGGTCCTCGCGGACGGCGGCAACGTCTACCTCGGCGGCCACTGGTTCCAGTTCGTCGGCCCGACCCCGTCGGTGCACTTCGCCGCCTTCGACGCCACCAGCCTGGCCAAGGAAGCGGTGGTCACTCCGATCCCGAACTCGCCGCTCGGCATCTTCGCCATCATCTCCGACGGCGCTGGGGGCCTGTGGCTCGGTGGCGATGTCACGGGGAACTGGGGACCTGGCGCGACGAAGGTGAAGCGGCTGGTGCACCTCACCACCGGCGGTTCCCCGCCACCCACCACGACCACCACGACGACCACGGTCCCGGGCGCGCCGACCCCGCCGACAACCCCCACGACGACCGTTGCGTCGACCACCACGACCTCGCCGCCGGGCGACACCCAGGAACCCGATTCGAAGGTCACTGCACCCACCGTCGGAGCCAGCGTCTCTTCGCCGTTCACGT
>CAZTVJ010000037.1:0-2009 GCA_964616935.1 uncultured Acidimicrobiales bacterium
TACGTCGGCATCGATCTCAGCGATCGCTACATCGACCACGCCCGCCGCAACCAGCGGCCAACGGCGAAGTTCATCAATGCGAGCGTCACCGACCTGCCCGAGATGGGCCTCGCCGGGTTCGACACGGCGATCGCCATCGGCGTGTTGCACCACCTCACCGACGACGAGGCCGGCGCCCTCGCGAAGTCGCTGCCGGACGTGCTGCGCCCGGGTGGTCGGTTCATCGCGGTCGAGCCCGTGTGGGACCCGGATCAGCGCACCACCGCCCGCGTGCTGGCCGCGCTCGATCGTGGCCGCTACGTCCGTGACCAGCGGGGCTACGAGGAGCTGCTGGCGCCCTGGTTCGGGGCCACGACGTCGGCCGTGCGTCACGACCTGTTCCGCTTCCCCTACAGCCACTGCATCGTCACCGCGACGCTGGCTGGGTAGAGCGCTGATGGCCACCACCGAGCGTGCCGGCGCGACGGCCATAGCCGGCGACGACGACATCGAGGCAGCACCCGGCGAGGTGGCCCCCGGTCGGCGTCTCGGCCACCCGGCTCTGGTCGAGACCGCGCTGGTCCTGGTCCTGCCGCTCGTGCTCTACGTCGTCCTGCAGGTCGAGCCGTTCTTCATCCAGAACGGCATCGACTCGTTCATCTACGTCGGGTACACCGAGAACATCGGCGACCTCGTCGACCGCTTCGGGTACCCCTACTACGCCGTGCGCTTCGGGCTCATCCTGCCCGGCCGGCTGCTCTACGGGCTCTTCGGTGCGACCGTCGGCCACTTCGTGCTGCGGTACCTGCTGGCCGTCCTGGCCGCGGGCTCCGTGTACCTCCTGGCTCGTCGCCTCGGCAGCCGCGCCGCCGGGTGGTTCGCGGCGGTGCTGTGCCTGTCCAGCCCGGTGTTCCTGCGGGCCCTCATGACGACGTACTCGGACACCACCGGTGTGCCGTTCCTGCTCGCGGGTGTCGCCTGCCTCCTGATGCCGTCGCCGCGGCGCTACCTCTGGGCCATCGCCAGTGGCCTCCTGCTCGGGCTGGCGGTGCACTCCAACCCGATCATCGCCCCGCTCCTTCTCGTCATCCTGGGTTCCCGTTTCGTGGTGCAGCTCCTGCGGCGCGAGTGGCGGTGCGTGTTGGACTACGCCATCGCCGGCGCCGGCATCCTGCTCGTGACGGCGGCCGGCATCGTCTACTACCGCGTGGCCTTCGGCAACGGGGACATCCTCCGCCCATCCATCCGCGCTTCCCAGCAGCTCACGGGCACGGCCACATCGGTGTTCCAGGCCCCCACGCGGGACTGGCTGGGCTTCAGCCCCCACCTCTACCTGCCGTTGCTGATGATCGTGGCGCTCGTCGGCGTCGTCCTCACCCGCCAGGCTGTCGCGGGCCGAACGTGGTTCCGGTCGGTGCTCGAACCACCGGTGGCCGACGTGCTGGTGATGCTGGCGGTGGCGCAGCTCGTGTTCCTCCAGCAGCAGTTCATGGCCCGCCGGTACATCCTCGAGACCTACTACTACGCGTCCTACCGCTTCCCGTTCGTCGTCCTCGGCGCCGTCGGCTTGATGACCGAGCTGGCCAGCCGCAAGCGCTTCGGCGCGCGGGGCGTCTGGATCGCCACGGGCATCTTGGTGGCACTACCGGTGGCGCGGAACCTCCTCTTCGACGGCCTCGAGCTGTGGGTGTGGCCCACGGTGCCGATCATGGTCGTGGTCCTGGCCGTCGCGTTCGTCGTGGGCCGCTGGCGCCCGGCTGTGCTGGTGGCGGGAGGGGTGATCCTCGCCGGCTCGCTGGTGCTCCTCGCCATCGCGCCGCCACGTGGGCTGCCGGCCTCCGAGGGCACCTACGTCCGCCAGGACCCGCAGTACCACCTGGCCGTCGGCAACTCCTCGGACGAGGGGCTGGAGTACCTCGACATGGCCACCCAGCTGATCGACGCCCTGCCGAGGTGGGCCGACGATCCGGGCAGCATGGTCTTCTGGTACCCGAGCTCGCGCGTGATCGACTCGATGCAGTCGACCTACC
>CAZTVJ010000038.1:0-9476 GCA_964616935.1 uncultured Acidimicrobiales bacterium
GCGGTGGATCCGGTCGCTCCGGTCGCTCCGGTCGATCCTGCGGTACGTGGTTCAATAGATGCTCCTCCGCCGGGCGTGGAGGCCGCCCCCGACCCCCCGCCTGGAGGAACCACCCCGTGACGACTCGTGTCGTGATCGCCGCGGACGAGGCCATCATCCGCCTCGATCTCCGGGAGACGCTCGAGGAGGAGGGCTACGAGGTCGTCGGCGAGACCGGGCGGGGTGACGAGGCCGTGCGGCTCGTGCGCGAGCTACGGCCCGATCTGGCGATCCTCGACATCAAGATGCCCGGCATGGACGGTCTCGAGGTCGCGGCGGAGATCACGTCCGAGCGCCTCTGCGGGGTGCTGATCCTCACGGCGTTCAGCCAGCGTGACTTCGTGGAGCAGGCCAGGGACGCCGGTGCGCTGGCCTACCTCGTCAAGCCGTTCCAGAAGAGCGAGCTGCTCCCGGCCATGGAGCTGGCCATCGGGCGCTTCCGTGAGCTGGCCGCCCTCAGTGCCGAGGTCCAGAGCCTCGAGGAGCAGCTCGAAGCCCGCAAGGCCGTCGACCGGGCCAAGGGGATCCTCATGGACCAGTACGGGCTGACCGAGGCGGCCGCATTCTCGTTCGTCCAGAAGCGGGCCATGAGCGAGCGCACGAAGATGCGTGACATCGCCGATCGCGTCATCACCGGCCAGCTCAAGCCCTCCTGATGGCCTCGCTCTTGTCGGAACGGAGCTGAGCGATGGCCAAGCTGCTGCTGCTCGACGGCAACTCGCTGACGTACCGGGCGTTCTTCGCCCTCCCGACGGACATGGCCACGGCGGCCGGTCAGGTCACCAACGCGGTCTTCGGCTTCACCTCCATGCTGATCAACCTGTTGCGGGACAACCGTCCCGACGGGGTCGTCGTCGCCTTCGACCGGCCCGAGCCGACCTTCCGGCACGAGGCCTACCCCGAGTACAAGGCCGGCCGCGAAGCGGCGCCCGACATCCTCCGCCAGCAGATGGGGCTCGTGCGCCAGGTCGTCGAGACCCTCGGCATCACCGCGCTCGAGGCTCCGGGCTTCGAGGCCGACGACATCATCGCCACACTGTCGGACCGCGCCAGGGATCGGGGCGACGACGTGATCATCGTGACCGGCGACCGCGACAGCTACCAGCTCGTCGAGGACCCGCTCGTACGGGTGCTCTACAACCGGCGTGGTGTGTCTGACTACGCGCTCTACGACGAAGCCGGCATCAAGGAGCGCACGGGGGTGACGCCGGCGCAGTACCGGGAGTACGCCGCCCTCCGGGGTGACCCGTCCGACAACCTGCCGGGTGTTCCGGGGGTGGGAGAGAAGACGGCGGCCAAGTTGATCACCACCTACGGGGGGCTCGACGGCGTCTTTGCCCACCTCGACGAGCAGACGCCGAAGCTGAAGGCGTCCCTGGCCGAGCACGAGGCCAGGGTGCGGTCCAACGCCCAGGTGATGGTCCTGCGCCGCGACGCACCGGCCGACGTCGATCTCGACGGTCTCCGGTGGGGTCCTCCCGATCCGGCCGAGCTGAAGCGCCTGTTCGACTTCCTCGAGTTCCGGTCGTTGTTCGAGCGGTTGTCCGAGGTGCTGGCTACACCGATCACCAGCGGGGGCGTTGGCGGCGAGGTGCTGGAGGCCGAGGTGCACCGCAGCACAAGCGCGTCCGAGTCGGCCGCGTTGCTCGCAGGCCCCGCCGTGCTCCGCCTCGCCGCGGCGTGGACGGGTGCCGAAGGGCGCTCGCCTCTGGTCGGTGTGGCCGTCGTCGTCGATCCCGAATCCGCCGACGTTGCGTGGATCCCTGCGGAGCACCTCGTCGACGACGCCGTGCACGCCGCGCTGGTCGACGGGCGGCCGATCGCCGCCCACAACGCCAAGCTGCTCATGCGGTCGCTGCTGGACCTGGGGATCGACCTCGCCTCGCTTGCGCTGGACACTGCCATCGCCGCCTACCTGATCGACCCCGCCGAGAACCGCTACGCGCTCGGTGAGCTGCTCGAGCGCTACACAGCCCACACGCTGGCATCCGACGACATCCCCGAGGGCCAGCTCGACCTGGGTGGTTCCGGCGTCGACAGCTCACTCCGTGCGGCGCGAGCCGCGCTTGGCGTCGATCGTCTTGCGCCGGCACTCGAAGCCGCCCTCGAAGCCCAGGGCATGCGTGGGCTCTACGACGAGATCGAGAACCCGCTCGTGCGGGTCCTGGCCCGCATGGAGCACGTCGGGATCGCCGTGGACGGCGACGAGCTGCGCCTCCTCCACGATCGGCTCACCGAGGACTGCAAGCGGCTCCAGGACGAGGTCCAGCTCGTGGCCGGGCGCCCGTTCAACTTGAACTCGCCGCCGCAGCTGCGCCAGATCCTCTTCGACGAGCGCGGTCTCACGCCGCAGAAGCGCACGAAGACGGGCTTCTCGACCGATGCGGCGTCGCTCGAGCGCCTGCGAGACCAGTGGCCCGAGCTCATCGATCCGCTGCTCGCCTACCGCGAGGTGGAGAAGCTGCGCTCCACCTATGGGGAGGGGCTCCTGGCCGAGGTGGCACCCGACGGTCGCATCCATGCCACGTTCAACCAGACCGTGGCCCGCACGGGCCGCCTGTCGAGCGACCAGCCGAACCTCCACAACATCCCGGTTCGCTCGGAGGAGGGACGGTTGTTCCGGCGGGCCTTCGTGCCGCAGCCGGGATGGGAGCTGCTGGTGGCCGATTACAACCAGATCGAGCTGCGTTGCATCGCCCACCTGGCCGAGGACCCCGGCCTCATCGCCGCCTTCGAGAGCCGTCAGGACATCCACAACGCCACCGCGTCCCGCGTGTTCTCCGTCGAGCCCGCCGCCGTGACGATCGAGCAACGCTCGAAGGCGAAGATGGTGTCCTACGGGCTCGCCTACGGCATGGAGGCGTACGGGCTGGGGCAGCGTCTGAACATCCCCACCGACGAAGCCGCGGAGATCCTGTCGGCGTACTTCATCGCGTTCCCGAACGTGAAGGCCTACATGGATGCCACCGTCCGAGAGGCCCGCATGCGGGGCTACACCGAGACGTTGTTCGGCCGCCGCCGTCCCATCCCCGAGCTGTCGAGCCCGAACTACCGCATCCGCCAGGCCGGAGAGCGCCAGGCCATGAACGCAGGCATCCAAGGCTTGGCCGCGGACATCTTCAAGGTGGCGCTGATCCGCCTCGACCGGGGCTTGGAGGACGGCGGTTTCGCCAGCCGGCTCGTCCTGCAGGTGCACGACGAGGTGCTGGTGGAAGTGGCGCCGGGCGAGCACGACGCCGCGGCGGCTCTGACGCAGGAGCTGCTCAAGGGAGCAGCGGAGCTGAGGGTTCCACTCGAGGTCAACCTGGCCTTCGGCCCCACCTGGGCTGACGCCAAGGGCTAGGCCCGTAGGTACAGGAGCACGGCCAGCACGCGCCGGTTGTCGTCGGGCGCCGGGGGGAGGTCGAGCTTGGTGAAGATGGCGTTGCAGTGCGTCTCCACCGTCTTGGCCGAGAGGTAGAGCCGCGACGCGATGGCGGCGTTGCTGCGGCCCTCGGCCAGAAGGCTGAGCACCTCCCGCTCGCGATCGGTCAGGTTGTCGATGGGGTTGCGGGTCCGCTGTCGTTGCAAGAGCAACGACACGATGGCCGGGTCGACGACGAACTCCTTGTCCGCCACGCGACGCACGGCATCGACCAGCTCTCCCGGGTGGCCGACCCGATCCTTCAAGAGGTAGCCGACACCGCCGGGCGCGTCCGTCACGAGCTCCAGCGCGTAGTGGGCCTCGAGGTACTGCGAGAGCAGCAGCACGCCGGTCCCTGGATGTTCGGCCCGAATGCGCCGTTCGGCGTCGATGCCCTCGGCGGCGAAGGCCGGTGGCATGCGGATGTCGACGACGGCGACGTCCGGCTCGTGCGCGGCGACGGCATGCAGCAGCCCGTCGACGTCGGCGGCCTCGGCGACGACGTCGAAGTCAGCGTCGCGCAGGACCGCCACCACGCCCTGGCGGACCAGCACGCTGTCGTCGGCTACGACGATGCGCACGGCAGCTTCGCCACGACGACCGTCCCACCACTGGACGGGCTCTCGACGGTGAGGGTGCCACCGACGGCGGCGACGCGGTCCGCCAGCCCGGCCAGGCCTCCACCGCTGGACGGAGCAGCCCCGCCCGTGCCGTCGTCGCGCACCTCCAGCCGGAGCTGGCCGCCGGCTACGCCGGCCGAGACGGTGACGTGGGTGGCGTGAGCGTGGCGAGCAGCGTTGGCGAGGGATTCGCAGGCCACGAAGTACGCGGCGGCCTCGATGCGCTCCGGTGGCCGCGCCGCGAGGTCGACATGGATCGCCACCGGGATCGGGGAGCGGTCGGCGACCGACTGGAGGGCCGGTCCCAGGCCCCCAGCCGTGAGGATGGCCGGGTGGATGCCCCGAGCGAGCTCCCGCAGCTCGTCCACCGCTTCCTGGAGACCGGCGCTGGTGCGGTCCAGGACGTCACCCATCTCGCACGGTCCGAGCTTGGCGAGACGACCGCGTGCGCGCTGGACATCGATGGAGAGGGCGAGGAGGCGCTGCTGGGCGCCGTCGTGCAGGTCTCGCTCGATCCGGCGGCGTTCGTCGTCCTGGGCGGCCACGAGTCGGCTTCGCGAGGCGCGGAGCTCAGCGATGAGCCGAGCGTTCTCCAGGACGAGGCCGGCCCCGGCCGCCAGGTCGGTGAGGAGACGCTCCTCGGGGCCCGACAGTCGGCGGCTCCGTTGCAGCACGACGCTGAGCGCGCCGAGGAGACGGCCGTCGTGCACCACGGGGTAGGTGCGGTCCGCTCCGGGGATCACGACGGGCCGGGCTGCGGGTGCGGCGGTCGCCGCAGTGGCGGGCGTTTCGGGCCAGACCGACGCCCGGTGGAGCACGACGTCATCGCTGATCCAGACCTCGGCCCGTGCCGCGGCGGTCCCTTCGGCCACGACCCGCGCCATGCGGTCGATCAGCTGCTCGCCCGGGACCGCGCCCCCCACTTCTGCGGTGAAGTCGGCCAGGACCTCGTAGGGGCGGGCATGGCGGCCCAGCACCAGCCGGTCGGCCAGCCGGCGGGCCCATCGCCGCGTCGGTTCGAACGCAATGACCACGACCACGCCCGCGAGGACCACCAGGAAGGGGTCGCCCGGCCGGCCGATGACCGCCGTCGCGACCACCAGGATCACGAGGTAGACGCCGGCCAGCAGTGCCACCACGACGAATGCCGTGGTCACCCACCGAAGGATGGTGTCGATGGCGTCGAGACGGACGCGCGTCACGGCGATCGCAACCGCCACCGGGAAGGCGCCGAGGGCAAGGGCATAGAGCACGGTGAACGGGTCGGGGAGGAGCGGTGCCAGGGGGACGACGGCGGCCAGCACGAGGCCGGCCGACGCCAGCCACTTGAGCTGGAGCCGTTCCTCCGCCCCCGCCCGGCTCCACCGCCACACGAGCGACGCGACACAGGCCACGACGCCGGCAACGAGCGCCACCAGCGCAGCTAGGCGGAGCGCGTCGAGCGCGTCGCCGGCGGCGTCGAGGCCGAACGGGTTGTCGGCGCGGAAGGCAACCCCCTCGAGCCCGCCGGGCCGCAGCGCCCGCGTGAGGGCGGCGAGGACGCCGCCGGCGATCGTGAGCCAGAGTGCAGCCCTCCAGCGCCGCGACGGTGGTCGACCGTCGGGGAACAGCAGCACGATCACGGCCATCAGCGCCGGCACCAGGCCTTCGGTGACCGCATCGAGCCAGGCCAGGCCGTAGCCGCCCGGCAGCGAGCCCGGCCGGGCCACGATCGCGGTGGCCGACCAGTACTCGCCGACCCGGTTCACGCCGTCGATGAGCGCGATGGCCAGGAGGAGCCAGCCGATGGGGTTGCTCGGGAACCGGTGGACGAGCCATGCACCGGTGGCCGCGAACGCCAGCTCGATGATGACGAACACGACGGCGGTGGACGCAGGGCTCCGGACCCCGTCGGGCACGAGTCGGGTCGCAGGGATGGCGGCCAACGCCACGGCGGCGATGCCACCGAGTACGACCAGCGCTACGAGCCCACCGGCGATCACGTCGCGACGGTCCATTCCTGCGCTCGGGGCCGGCCCGTCTACGAGCGTCACCGTTCCATTGTGCCAGTGCCGTCGGAGCACGGTTCGGAATCTGTTGATCTGAACATCGTTCCATGAGATGCTCCGAGGGTGCCGGGTAGGCGTCGGAACGCGCATTGGGTTGCCCCTCGGTGTCGCGATCGCCCTGGTTGCGTCAGGGAGTTGGCAGCCATCCGCGGCATCTGCTACGCCATCCGGCGGTTCTGAACGGAGCGCTGATCTGACCATCGGTGAGGACGCAATACGGGAGCGGGCTGACCTGGATCTCCCAATTGACGAGGCGATCCTTGAGGAAGCCCGGCTCGAGACGCTTCTGAGGCTCAAGCAGCAGCAGGAGGACGGATCTGGGGCGATCCTCACGGATGAAGAGTCGGCATCCTTCACGCGGCGTCAGCGAGCTCTTGAAGGCCTCGACGCTGAATTTTCGAGTGCGACTGACGCCGAACGCGTCGTCGGGTTTACGGTTCGGCGGAGTCTGCGACAGGTTGCCGGCGAGCTCACCTTCGCTCCGGGAACCGAACAAGCCGAAATGTCGGCCAGGGTGACCGCTCTGTCGGCGAAAGTCGGTGTCCCACTGTCGCCTAGACTGGGTAGCCTGACGAGGGCGCAATCGAGGAGTATCAAGTCGGAGCTAGCCCGATTATGGAATCTCCACGAGGCCGATCCGGCCTCGACGGATTCGCCGTTCAAGCAAGTGGCCGATCGGTTCGGCGTGACCCCGTTGAGCATCGGATTTGACGAAGAGAAGCAGGAGATCGTGCTCACCCTTGACGCGGGTAGGCCGCCGGGCGACTCGGAGGTCGTGGCCCAGGACGCATGGCAGCGTTTGCGACGAGCATCGTCGCACATTCCGGCCGTCAATGGCTTCCCGGTTCAGATCCGTCTGAGTACAAGGCCGGAGGTTGCTGCGGGCCGCACGAACAGCCCAGGGCAGGTTAAGGGCGGCCTCGCGGTGACCGGTTGCACGTCAGCGTTCAACGTTCGGGACACTGCTACCGGCGACAGGTTCATGGTCACGGCTGGCCACTGCATCGACAATGGAGGTGGCGGTGGCGTCGGACTGAACGGGCCAATGACCCACGATGGACGAGTTGTCGGGAACGGAGCGTGGTGTGTTCTACCGATCACGCCCGGCGCTTGTGGAACAGTGGCAAACACCGACGTCGGCCTTGTGCGGCTCGCGCCGGGAGCGCTGGCGTCCGAGTACACGATGTCCAGCCTGGATACGCCGGTACCCTATGGAACGCCATATCAGACCCCATTGACGACCTTTTCCACCTCGCTTGGGAGCCCTTCAAGTGTGTGGTACTGCCTTGAGGGAGCATCCTCACTTCGACCAGCAGCCTTCTACAACGTACCTTATGCAACAACATGTGGGTGGGGCGCCTCGACGTCAACCGGCTACGGCCATGCGGTCATTCGTGGGTGCTTGGGCGATAGTGGGGCGCTCATTCGTTCCGGGCTAAGCGTCCGTGGCGTGCTCTATAGCATAGAAGGGGTGTCCTTATTCGAGTCCCCCTACGGAGGGTGCCGCTCGGAGATCAACTTCACGTTCGCACAGCGGTTGATGGCGGCGAGGCCGAACACTGTAGCTCTGCTGGCATCCACTGCGAGCTCAGCGACAAATCCCATCCCGAACCTGAACACTCGGGCACTCCTTCAGAACATGTTCGGTCTCTGTGTGAGCTCGGACTCGAGCAGTTGGATGAACGGCACTGCTCTCATCCAGTGGGGTTGCATTCCGGGTCACTCGGCACAGATGTTTGGCTTGGTACCGATCAGCATGAGTTCGACGGCCTTCGACAGTGACGTCTATCGACTTGTTCGTTACGACGGTCAGTCCAGATCCTGTCTGTCGATCAATCGACAGCCTTATAATTCGAACGGCATGGCCGACGGCAGCGAGGTGATCAACTGGGGTTGCGTGGCCAACTACGATGCTGCGCAACTCTGGCGTCTCCAGTGGACGTCTGCGCCAGGTTATCCGCAGCCTCAGATGACGATACGATCACTTTGGAACAGCAGGTGTCTTTCCATTCCAAACTCCAGTTCGGAGGCGGGAGTGTGGTTCATCACGTGGGGTTGCATCCTCAACCATCCGGCACAAGCGTGGCGGCTTGCGTAGTGCGGTGACGCGCGCTAGCTGGTTTCCCGTGGCTGTCCTCGTCGCAGCCTCCGCATGCTCCTCGGTGACGGGCGCGCCGGCGTCGACGACGGTGGCGCCGCAGCGTCCGCGCGGTTCGCTCGACGCCATCGTGCAGTCGGCCGAGCCATCGACCACGGAGCTCTGCTTCGGCGGCATCGCAGGTCCCGTTGGTGCGTCCTTCGCGACTGGCTGCTCCGGGATCACCATCGACGACTTCGACTGGTCGACGGTGGAGGGGTTTCCCGCGAGCGCGACCCCCGCGAATGGATACCGGTGGGCATCGGCACGACTCACCGGCGAATTCGACCGTGAGCGCGGGTCCCTTCTGCTCACGGCGCCCCCGCTCTCGCATCCCGATGGCCCCAGCGTCGAGAGCGGTCGACCAGCGCGACCTCCGGATGGCTTCTCGTGCACTGCACCGCCCCTGCCGACAGCCGAGGAGGAGGCCGCGGCCGTCGTGCAGGCGGCCATGGAAAGGCCGGACCGGCCGGTCGGCGTGATCGCGTGGCTGTCGAGCGGCCGACGGGTGGCGACGATCGCTCCGAGCGCGGCAGACTTCGCGTGGATGTGCGCGAACGGCCTGAATCCGATCGTCGTCCCCGTGGTAGATCTACTCGTGCCTGACGGCGCGTCGACCCCGGGCGGATGACCAGCGCCGACCCGACCCATTGGTTCGAGCCCATCGCGGATCACCTCGGCACGGCCTACCTCCGCTACTCCTTCACCAAAGGGACGGTGCAGGAGGTCGACTTCCTGGTCGAGGCGCTCGGCCTCCACCCGGGGCAGCGGGTGCTCGACGTGGGCTGTGGGCCCGGCCGCCACGCCCATGAGCTGGCGCGCCGCGGCATCGACACCCACGGCGTCGACATCAGTGAGCGCTTCATCGCTCTCGCCCGTGAGACGGCGCCGCCCGGCGCCACCTTCGAGCGGCTCGACGCCCGCGCCATGACCTTCGATGCCGAGTTCGACACGGTCATCTCCCTCTGCCAAGGCGGCTTCGGCCTTGTGATCGGCCCAGGGGAGGACCTCACCGTGCTCCGGGGCATGGCACGCGCCGTCCGGCCGGGAGGCAGGCTCGCACTCACCGCCTTCAACGCGTACTTCCAAGTCCGCCATCACACGGCGGCAACCTGGGACGCCGCGTATGCCGACGCCCTCGCGCGCATGCGTGACCAGTATGCGACGGAACATGCGCGCGTCGTCAGTCTCGGTGGTCTCCACATCCTGGGGACCGAGCGGCACGAATC
>CAZTVJ010000039.1:0-1821 GCA_964616935.1 uncultured Acidimicrobiales bacterium
ATCCGTGCGCCGGCATCCGCGGGCCGCGCCAGGACAAGGGCGTACTGCGCGTTCCGACCGACGCCGAGGTGCTCGCGCTCGTCGAGGCCGCCCCCTCATGGTTCGGCGTGGCCATTGTGCTCGGCGCCGGTCTCGGGCTTCGTCAGGGCGAGGCGGCCGGGTTGACCGTCGACCGGATCGACTTCCTCCGCCGTACTGTGAGGATCGATCGCCAATGGGCCACGCCGCCATCGGGCGCGCCGTGCTTCGCCCCACTCAAGACTGAGGCCTCGGCGCGTGTGATCCCGGCAGCCTCGGTCGTGGTTGAGGCGATCGCCCACCATCTCGAGGCCCACGGTCCGGGCGGGCTCGGCACCGTGCTCCACTTCCAGGCCGGGCCACCGATGAGCCGTCATCGGTTCGGCGTGGCGTGGAGGGAGACGCGCGACCGGGCCGCCGCCTCCGGCGTACGCTTCCACGACACGCGCCACCACTTCGCCTCACGGCTCATCGCCGCCGGCTGCAGCGTGAAGGCCGTGCAGCTTGCACTCGGGCACGAGACGGCGACCACGACGCTCGACACCTATGGCCACCTGTGGCCCGGTGACGAGGACCGCATGCGGGCCGCCGTCGAGAGCCTGGCCTTCGCTGGTGAGGACCGACTGAGGACCGACCGAGGGCTCGCAGAGGTCTAGCCCCAGGTCAGCGCCGCATTCAATCGTCGGGGACCCAGTTGCCGTGGAAGCCGTAGGGCACGCGGGTCGGCAGGTGGACCGTGGCGACTGGGTCGCCGGTGATGTCCTGTGCGGACAGGATCAAGAGGTCGCTCCGGTCGGTCTCGCGGTCGAAGCGCAGGCCCATGAGCCAGCCGTCGTCCTCGGCCGTCGCGCCGTCGCGGGCGACGAACACCGCCTCGCCGTGGCCGTAGCGGCCGTTCCCGTCGCTGCGCACCTCTGAGGTGCCCGCGACCAGGTCGTGCTTGATGAGGCCGGCGTGCTCGAACTGGGCCTTGATCTCCGCGGCGTAGCCGAACCGGTTGCACCGACCCTGCAGCTCCTCGTCGAGGCGGGGGAACTCCTGGCCCCGGTCGTCCAACCGCTCCTCGACGGCCTTGCCCGAGGTCGGGTCGAGCGTCCAACGGTCCAGCGTCGGCTTGCCCTCGTCGGGCCCGAGACGGTTCGTGTCGAACATCTTGGGATGCCGCACGGCATCGAGGACCACCCGGCCATCGTCGGTGTCGTAGGCGTTGAGCGGGTGAAAGATGTAGCAGGGGTCGATGTCGCACCAGATGACGTCGTCGCTGGTGCCTTCCCGGGGCAGCAGCCCGATGCGGGCCTGGTAGTCGTCGCGCCAGTGGTACGGCAAGGACCCACCGGCCATTGCGGCGTCGAGATCGAACACGCAGGGCAGATCGAGGACGATCACGTAGCGGTCGGTGAAGGCGGTGTCGTGGATCATCGACTGGCCGGGCGTGGCGATGTCGACGGTGCGGTTCACCAGCCCATCGGCGCCGACGCGCACGTACTGCACCTGGTTCCCCCACCCCCACCAGTAGGTCATCGTGTGCAGCTCGCCCGTGCGCGGGTCGCGCTTGGGATGGGCGCTGAAGGCGTGCGGCAGCGTGCCGGAGAAGTCACCGGGGCCGATGGTCTCGAGGTCGTAGGTCAGCTCGATCGGCGCGCCGCCCGCCTCCACGATGGCCCAGGTCCGCCCGGCGAGGCCTATGGCGTTGGTGTTGGCGGCGAAGACCATGTGGTCCTCGGCGATGGGGTGGGGGTTGGGCTGCGGGGCCGGCCCGACGACGCTGGTCGCGTCACCGGCCCGCACGTAGCGGTTGCGGTA
>CAZTVJ010000040.1:0-6502 GCA_964616935.1 uncultured Acidimicrobiales bacterium
GTCCCCGAGGTCGATGCGCTCAAAGGGATGACCATCGCCCGCCTCACGGCGCTGAACAGGCTCGCGACCCTGCGACGAGAGCTCGGCGAGCTGTCGCGTTGGCGACGCGTCATCCGGTTGTTCGGGATGGTGAGCTGCACAGCGGACTTCACCCACCTCCCGGACGTCATCGATGGTGCATCAGATCTGTTCGTCGCGCTCTGGGGCGGACCGCGGTCGCGGTGCCTGCTCCGCCGTCGGCAGGCAGCAGCTGCACTACGGCATGGCCATCGAGATCGAAGGTGTCTTCGAGATCACCGACGATTGAGAGGCCTTCCTGTCCCAGCCATTGGCATCCATTCGGATACCATAGGTAGGTGGACGCCGCGACGATGATCAACCGGGCCCGACTCCGATCAGGTCTCAGCGGCCGAGAGCTCGCCCGCCGGGCGGGGACGTCGCACGCCACACTTGCGGCCTACGAGTCCGGCGCGAAGATCCCGCGGTTCGACACCCTCGTCCGCATCGTCCGGGCTACCGGCTTCGAGCCCGAGACCAGCTTGTCTCGGCGGGCCGACGCCACACCGATGCAGAGGGAGGCAAAGGGTCGCGAGCTCGTGGCGGTGCTGGAGCTGGCCAGCCAGTTCCCCGCTCGCCACGATTCCTCGCTGCGCTTCCCCGCCTTTCCGCCGGCACCGTGAACCTCTCCGAGCAGATCGTGGCGCTGCACCATGCCTTGGAACGCCAACGCATCCCGCATGCGTTCGGCGGGGCACTCGCGCTGGCCTGGTGCACGCAGCGCGCCCGGGGCACGATCGACATCGACCTGAACGTGTTCGTCCCACCGGATCGTGCCACCGAGTGCCTGGGCACGCTGCCACCCGGGATCGCCTGGTCCGGGGCCGACGTCGAACGCATCGCGGCCGATGGTCAGGTGCGCCTGTGGTGGGACGCCACACCGGTCGACCTGTTCTTCAGCACGACCGACTTCCACGAGCAGGCGGCCGAGCGCGCTCGAACGGAGACGTTCCTCGGCGTCGAGGTGCCGTTCCTGGCCTGTCGAGATCTCGCCGTGTTCAAGGCGTTCTTCGACCGGACCAAGCACTGGGCCGATCTCGAGGAGATGGCCGACGCCGGCACCCTCGATGTCGAGGCGGTGCTCGGAGTGCTGGTACACCACCTGGGCGGCCGCGACGAGCGCGTCACCCGGCTGCGGGCGCTGGCCGGCTGACTACATGAGCGGGCGGGCCGTCGGCGCGATCGGAGCGGGCAGGGACGTCTCCCCCATGAGGTAGCGGTCGACCCCGGCGGCACACGAGCGGCCCTCGGCGATGGCCCAGACGATGAGGCTCTGGCCCCGGCCCATGTCGCCGGCCACGAACACGCCCGGCACGTTGGTCATGAAGTCGGTGTCGCGGGCGATGTTGCCGCGCTCGTCGAGCTGGACGGCCAGCTGATCGAGCCAGCCACCGCGCTCCGGACCGACGAAGCCCATGGCCAGCAGGACCAGCTCGCACTCGAGCTCGAAGTCCGTGCCCTCGATCTTCTGGAACCGGCCGTCGACCATCTCGACCTCGTGCGCCCGCAAGCCCCTCAGCTGCCCGTTCGCATCGCCCAGGAAGCACTCCGTGTTGACCGAGAAGACCCGCTCGCCACCCTCCTCGTGCGCCGACGAGGTGCGGTAGATCATCGACCACTGCGGCCACGGGTTGCCCGGCGCCCGGGTCTCGGGAGGGCGGGGCAGGATCTCGAACTGGTGCACGGATGCCGCGCCCTGACGGTGCGCGGTGCCCAGGCAATCCGCACCCGTGTCGCCGCCGCCGATGATGACCACCCGCTTGCCGGCCGCGGAGAGCGGCGCCTCGGCCAGATCACCCTCCTGCACGCGGTTCGACAACGGCAGGAACTCCATCGCTTGGTGCACACCATCGAGCTCTCGCCCGGGAATCGGCAGGTCTCGCCACGCCGTGGCGCCCGCGGCGAGCACCACCACATCGTGCGTCGCCAGCAGCACGTCGATGTCGACGTTGCGGCCCACCTCGGCGTCGACCCGGAACTCGGTGCCTTCGACCCGCATCTGCGCCAGGCGCCGGTCGAGGTGGCGCTTCTCCATCTTGAACTCGGGGATGCCGTAGCGGAGCAGCCCGCCGATGCGGTCCGCCCGTTCGAGCACCACGACGTCGTGGCCGGCCCGGGTGAGCTGCTGCGCGACAGCCAGGCCGGCGGGGCCGGAACCGATGACCGCCACGCGCTTGCCGGTGCGGCTCGACGGTGGCTGCGGCTCGACCCAACCCTCGCGCCAGGCCCGATCGATGATCTCCACCTCGACCTGCTTGATGGTCACCGGGTCGGCGTTGATGCCGAGCACGCAGGAGGCCTCGCACGGGGCCGGGCACAAGCGCCCGGTGAACTCGGGGAAGTTGTTGGTGGCGTGGAGCCGCTCGATGGCGTCGCGCCAGTGGTCTCGGTAGACGAGGTCGTTCCAGTCCGGGATGAGGTTGCCGAGTGGGCAGCCGTCGTTGCAGAACGGGATGCCGCAGTCCATGCAGCGCCCGGCCTGCAGCTCCAACGACTCGGCCGGGAAGGGCTCGTACACCTCCTGCCAGTCCCGCAGGCGCACCGGCACCGGGCGGCGGGTCGGTGTGAGGCGCGACCACTTGAGGAACCCCGTCGCCTCACCCATTTGTCCGCTCCGTGCTCATGGGCTCGCTCCGCTCGCGGCCGCTCGGGCGATGCTTCCGCTTCGCTTCAGCCATGGCTGGCCGCCATGATCCGCTCCATGGTCTCCTGCTCGGAGAGGCCGGCGGCCTCGGCGTCCGCCATCACCTGGAGCACCTGCTTGTAGTCACGGGGCATGACCTTGCGGACGTGCGACGACGCGTCGGCCCAACCCGACAGCAGCCGCTCGGCCACGGCAGAACCGGTGTGCTCGAGATGGCGTTCGATGGTGTCGTGCACGAAGGCCACGTCGGCATCGTCGAGGTGCTCCAGCTCGATCATCTCCGGGTTCACCAGCGCGTGGAACGTGGCCGTCGGGTCGTAGACGTAGGCGATGCCGCCCGACATCCCGGCACCGAAGTTGCGCCCGGTCGGCCCGAGGACGACGACGCGTCCGCCGGTCATGTACTCGCAGGCATGGTCGCCCACACCCTCCACGACGGCCGTGGCCCCGGAGTTGCGCACGCAGAAGCGCTCGCCCACCACACCCCGGATGAACAGCTCTCCCGCCGTGGCGCCGTAGCCGATCACGTTGCCGGCGATCACTTGCTCCTCCGCCGCGAAGGGCGCGTCGCGGTCGGGGAACAGGGCAACCCGTCCGCCCGACAAGCCCTTGCCGAGGTAGTCGTTGGCGTCGCCCTCCAAACGGAGCGTGACACCGGCCGGCAGGAACGCGCCGAAGCTCTGGCCGGCCGAGCCCCTCAGCGAGATGTCGATCGTGCCGTCGGGAAGCCCGGCGCCGCCCCAGCGGCGAGTGACCTCGGCGCCGAGCATCGTGCCCACGGTCCGGTTCACGTTGCGGATCGGCAGCTCCAGCCGCACCGAGTGGCCGTCCTCCAGCGCCGCCGAGCACGCCTCGATGAGCTGCGCGTCGAGGGCCTCGTCGAGCCCGTGGTCCTGAGGGCGGCTGTTGAGGAGCGATTGGCCGTAGACGTTCTCGGGCACGTGGAGGATGGGCGTGAGGTCGAGGCCCGATGCCTTCCAGTGGTCGATGGCCGCCTTGGTGTCGAGCAGCTCGGCATGGCCAACCGCCTCAGCGATGGAGCGGAAGCCCAGCCGGGCCAGCAGCTCACGCACCTCCTCGGCCAGGAACTCGAAGAAGGTCACCACGAACTCGGGCTGACCGCTGAAGCGCTTGCGCAGCTCGGGGTTCTGGGTGGCGATGCCCACCGGGCACGTGGCCAGGTGGCAGACGCGCATCATCACGCAGCCGGACACCACGAGCGGTGCCGTGGCGAAGCCGAACGCCTCCGCACCGAGCAGCGCGGCGATCACGACGTCCCGGCCGGTCTTCATCTGCCCGTCGACCTGGACGACGATGCGGTCCCGGAGCCCGTTCAGCACCAGCGTCTGCTGCGTCTCGGCCAGACCGAGCTCCCACGGCGCGCCGGCGTGCTTCAACGACGTCAGCGGTGAGGCCCCGGTGCCGCCGTCGTGGCCGGAGATGAGCACCACGTCGGCCTTGGCCTTCGACACCCCGGCCGCCACCGTGCCCACACCGATCTCGGCCACCAGCTTCACGTGCACGCGTGCCCGGGGGTTCGAGTTCTTCAGGTCGTGGATGAGCTGCTTGAGGTCCTCGATGGAGTAGATGTCGTGGTGCGGGGGCGGGCTGATGAGCCCCACGCCAGGCGTCGAGTGCCGGGTCCTGGCAATCCAGGGGTACACCTTGTGGCCGGGCAGCTGACCGCCTTCGCCGGGCTTCGCGCCCTGGGCCATCTTGATCTGGAGGTCGTCCGCGCTGACCAGGTACTCGCTTGTGACGCCGAAGCGTCCCGACGCCACCTGCTTGATCGCGGAGCGGCGGGAGTCGCCGTTGGCGTCGAGCACGTAGCGCTCGGGGTCTTCGCCGCCCTCGCCGGTGTTGCTCTTGGCGCCGAGGCGGTTCATGGCGATGGCCAGCGTCTCGTGGGCCTCGGCCGAGATGGAGCCGTAGCTCATCGCACCGGTGGCGAAGCGCTTGACGATCGCGCTCACCGGCTCGACCTCGTCGATCGGCACGGGGGGACGTTCGTCGAGGCGCAGATCGAACAGGCCGCGCAACGTGGCCAGCCGACGGGACTGGTCGTCGACGAGCGTCGTGTACTGCTGGAAGATGTCGTAGCGCTTGGCCCGCGTGGCGTGCTGCAGCTTGTAGACGGTGTCGGGGTTGAACAGGTGCACCTCACCCTCGCGCCGCCACTGGTACTCGCCCCCCAGCTCCAGCCGGCGGTGGGCGCGCTCGGCCGGACGATCGGGATGGGCCACCTTGTGGCGGGCCGCCACCTCGGCCCCCAGCTCGTCCAACCCCACACCGCCGAGGCGGCTGACGGTCCCGGTGAAGTACTCGTCGACCAGGTCCTGACCGAGGCCGATGGCCTCGAACACCTGGGCGCCGGTGTACGACGCGACGGTGCTGATGCCCATCTTCGACATCACCTTCAGCACGCCCTTGCCGGCCGCCTTGATGTAGCTGCGGACCGCCGTCACCGGGTCGAGCCCGCCCATGCCGTGGAGTCCCTCGGCGATCATGTCCTCGATCGACTCGAAGGCGAGGTAGGGGTTGATGGCGCCGGCGCCGTAGCCGATGAGCAGCGCCATGTGGTGCACCTCGCGCGCGTCGCCCGCCTCGACCACGAGGCCGACCTTGGTGCGCGTCTTCTCCCGGATGAGGTGGTGGTGCACGGCCGAGGTGAGCAGCAGCGACGGGATGGGTGCTTCCACGTCGTCGGCGTTGCGGTCGGACAGCACGATGATGCGCGCGCCGTCCGCGATGGCCTGGCTCACCTGGCTGCGCACGGCGTCGAGCGACCGCTTCAAGGCCAGGCCGCCACCGGCCACGCGGAAGAGACCGCTGATGGTCACCGCGGCGAACCCGGGCAGGTCGCCGTCGGCGTTGATGTCGATGATCTTGGCCAGCTCGTCGTTGTCGATGATGGGGAACGCCAGCGCCACCTGGCGACACGATGCCGGCCCAGGATCGAGAAGGTTGGCCTCCGGCCCGATGGTGGACCCGAGCGCAGTGACCAGCTCTTCGCGGATGGCGTCGAGCGGCGGGTTGGTGACCTGGGCGAAGAGCTGCTGGAAGTAGTCGAACAGCAGGCGGGGCCGCTCGGACAGCACGGCGATCGGGGTGTCGGTGCCCATCGAGCCTATGGGCTCGTAGCCCTGCTTGGCCATCGGCGCGAGGATGACCTTCAGCTCCTCGTGGGTGTAGCCGAACACCTGCTGGCGCCGTAGCACGGACTCGTGGCTGTAGGTGACGTGCTCGCGAGCAGGGAGATCTTCCAGTTGCACGAGACCCGCGTGCAGCCAGTCCTCGTACGGTTGCTCGGCGGCCAGCGCGGCCTTGATCTCCTCGTCGTCGACGATGCGTCCCTTCGCCGTGTCGACGAGGAACACGCGACCCGGCTGGAGCCGACCCTTCTTGACCACGCTCGCGGGATCCACGTCGACCACGCCGGTCTCGCTCGCCATGATCACCCGGTCGTCGTCGAGGACCCAGTAGCGGCTCGGACGGAGTCCGTTACGGTCGAGCACCGCACCGATCACGGTGCCGTCGGTGAACGCCATCGACGCCGGGCCGACCCACGGCTCCATCAGCGACGAGTGGTAGCGGTAGAACGCGCGCTTCTCCGGTGACATGGTTGCGTGGTTCTCCCACGCCTCCGGGATCATCATGAGCACGCCGTGCCAGATCGGCCGCCCACCGAGCGCGAGCAACTCGAGGCACTCGTCGAAGCTCGCGGTGTCGGACGCGCCGTCGGTGATGGCCGGGAACGCCCGTTCCAGGTTCGGGATGAGCGGCGTCCCCATGAGCGCTTCG
>CAZTVJ010000041.1:0-9061 GCA_964616935.1 uncultured Acidimicrobiales bacterium
CGGCCGGGTCGGCGTACTCGGTGGCGCACTGCTCGCAGAGGGGGAAGCCGGCCATCGACGTTCGGGTGCGGTCGTAGGGCAGCGCCTCGATGATCGTGAAGCGCGGGCCGCAGTCCGTGCAGCTCGCGAAGGGGTGGCCGAAGCGCCGATCGCCGGGGTCGGAAAGCTCGGCCAGGCACGCGGCGCACGGTGCGGTGTCCGGCGGCAGGTGTCGCACGCCGCCGGTGGCGTCGCCGCCGCCACTCGGGGCGACGGTGAAGCCCTCCACGCCGGTCGTCTCGACGGGCACGTCGAGGACGCGATGGACCCTGGCCAACGGTGGGCCGTCGGCCCCCAGGTCGGCGCACAGCGCCTCCAGGGCGACGAACGGGCCCTCCGCATGGATCTCGACCGCTCCGTCGTGGTTGCGCACCCACCCGCTGATGCCGTGTCGGTGGGCGAGGCGCCACACGAACGGGCGGAAGCCGACCCCCTGCACCACCCCGGTGACCTCGATCCGGCGGGCGTCCCGCGCGGTCAGCTCCCGCTCGATGGCCGCCACCACCTCGGGCACGGCCGCGGCCACCGTCGCGGACAGACCAGGGCCCGGACCGAAGTCGTGTCCCTCGACGGCGTACACCACCAATCGGGCGGGGAGGCGCCCCAGCGCGCGACCGAGCTCGAGCGCCTCGACCACGCCGAGGGCGTGGCTGCTCGAACGCCGGCCCGCCCGGGCCAGCGCCCCGCCGTCGAGCAGGTCGGTGTCCTCGAGGCGCAGCACGCCGCCCGAGATCCCGCCCGTGTGCGCTGCGTCGATCACGATCGCGAGCGGGGTGTCGGCCCAGGCCTCGATCACACGGGCGGGCTCGCCGTCGAGCTCGACGATGATCACGCCCGCCGGTGCGTCGGTGGCGAGCGCGGCGGCGACGGCGGGGCCCACACCGTCGTCGTGGGCGAAGGTGTTGCCGAGGCCGATGACGGTCGGCGCTCGGCGCGCCGGGGCCGACCGTCCGCTCACTGCTCGTCGACCACCAGCTCCAGGAAGTGGGTGGCGCAGGAGATGCACGGGTCGTGGTTCCGGATCGCCTGCTCGCAGAGGTGGGTGAGCGTCTCGTGGTCCAGCGCGAGCTGGCCGTCGACGAGGGTGTCCTCCACGAGGTGCCACAGGTCGTGCTCGATGGTCGGCTGGTTCTGCGACGTGGGCGGCACGATCACCGCGTCGGTGATCGTGCCCAGTTCGTCGAGCGTGTAGCGGTGGTAGAGGAGCCCTCGCGGGGCCTCGGTGCAGGCCGCCCCGGTGCCGGCCCGGGGCACGACCTCCAGCGCGGGCGCGTCGGGTTCCTCGTAGGCATCGATGATGGCGAGCGCCTCGTCGCAGGCAGAGACCACCTCCACGGCCCGCACCACGATGCTGCGGAACGGGTTGCGCACCGGGTGCTCGAGGCCGACCTCGTCGGCGATCTGGGCAGCGACGCTGCCGAGGCGATCGCGGTTGATCCACCACCGGGCCAGCGGCCCCACGAGGTACTCGCCGCCGTCGGCCAGGTGCGAGTGCAGGGCGTTGGAGTGGGCGACGTGCTCCTCGGTGAACTCGGCGCCGAACTCGCCGTCGGGCACGTCGAGGCCGTGGTTGGAGACGACCCGGCCGTCGAGGACGGCATAGTCCGTCGGGTGGCGCAGGGCCACGGCGTGGTAGTCGTGCCCGGCGTCGGGGAAGTCGAAGCCCGCCACCCAGCGGACGAGCTCGACGGCCAGGTCGCGCGCCGCCTCCATCCGGGGGCGGAACGCCCGCAGCTCGCGACGGGTCGGCACCCGGTAGAAGCCACCGACCCGCACGTTCACGGGGTGCACGGCTCGCCCGCCGACGAGCTCGAGCAGCTCGTTGCCCGCCTTCTTGAGCGCCAGGCCCCGCTCCACCGCGGGGCGGTCGGCGGTGGCGAGGCTGATGGCGTTCTCGTGGCCGAGGAAGTCAGGGGCGTGCAGCATCACGACGTGGAGCGTGTGGCTCTCGATCCACTCACCCGCGTAGAGGAGGCGCCGCAGGTCCCGCAGCGGCCCGTCCACGGTCACCCCACACGCAGCCTCGATCGCCCGGCACGCGCTCATCTGGTACGCCACCGGGCAGATGCCGCAGATCCGGGCGGTGATGTCGGCCGGCTCGGTGTAGCTGCGACCGCGCAGGAACCCCTCGAAGAAGCGGGGTGGCTCGAAGATGCGGAGCTGGACGTCGTGCACGAGCCCGTCGCGCACCGCCACGTAGAGCCCACCCTCACCCTCGACCCGGGTGAGGGCCTCGACCTTCATGGTGCGGCTGGCGGGAGGTCGGTGGGTCACGCCGTGGGGCTCCCGTCGTGCGCGTGGCGCGGGCGGTCGGACAGCACCACCGGCACCTCGTGACGGCGGCTCTCGTCCCGGAAGGGCTGGGACCAGCCGTTGAAGCTGCGGAAGGCGCGCAGCACGTCGGTCTCGCTCATCCCGCAGCCGGTGAGGGCGCCGGCCAGCGCGGCCGTGTCGGGTGTCTCCATCGGTCCGAAGCAGCCATAGCAGCCCCGGTGGTAGCTGGGGCACAGGGCGCCACACCCTGCGTGAGTGACGGGTCCGAGGCAGGGCGTGCCGTGGGCGACCATCACGCACACGTTGCCGCGGAGCTTGCACTCGATGCAGACGCTGTGGGCGGGGATGTTCGGCTTGCGACCGCGCAGGTAGGCGTCGATCACCTCCAGCAGCTGGCGCTTGTCGATGGGACAGCCCCGGAGCTCGAGGTCGACCGGCACGTGGTCGGCGATGGCGGTGCTGGTGCTGAGGGTCTCGATGAACTGCGGCTGGGCGTAGACGATGGCCAGGTACTCCTGGACGTCGGCGTAGTTGCGGAGGGCCTGGATGCCCCCGGAGGTGGCGCAGGCGCCGATCGTCACCAGCGTGCGCGACGCGGCCCGCACCTCCCGGATGCGCTCGGCGTCACCGGGAGTGGTGATCGATCCCTCCACCAGCGACAGGTCGTACGGTCCCTCCACGTCAGCGGCGCCCGCTTCGAGGAAGTACGCGATCTCGATCTCACCGACGACGGCGAGCAGGTCATCCTCGCAGTCCAGCAGGGTGAGCTGACAGCCGTCGCACGACGCGAACTTCCATACGGCCAGCCGGGGCCGGCGAGTCGGTTCGGTCATCGTGCCCGCACCTCGAGGAGCGAGCGGGCCGAGGACCAGTCGAACACGGGTCCCTCCCGGCACACGAACACCGGACCGAGCTGGCAATGGCCGCAGTGGGCGATGGCGCACTCCATGTTGCGCTCGAGCGACACCTGGATGCGCTCGGCGGGGACCCCCCTGGCGAGGAGGGCAGCCGCGCTGAAGCGCATCATGATCTCGGGTCCGCACACGAGTGCCGCGGTGCGGGTGGGATCGAAGCCGGCCCGGTCGACGAGGCCGGTGACCACCCCGACGTCTCCGGTCCAGCCCGACGGCGCCGCGTCCACCGTGACGAGCACCTCGACATCGCCTCGGCGTCGCCACTCCTCCAGCTCGTCCTGGTAGAGCAGCAGGTCGGGTGACCGGGCCCCCACGAGCACCGCGACGTGACCGAAGCGCTCGCGCTCGGCGATCGCGGCACAGACCGCCGAGCGCACCGGTGCCAGTCCGATGCCGCCGCCGATCACCACGAGATCGCCGCCCACGGCCGCCTCGAGGTCCCAGCCGGTGCCGAACGGGCCGCGCAGCCCGAGCATGTCGCCGGGCTGCAGCGAGCACAGCGCCGTGGTGGTGGCGCCGACGGCCCGGATGGTGTGGGTGAGCGTCGGCGACACCGCCGAGACGGAGATCGGCACCTCACCCACGCCGAAGGCCCACAGCATGTTGAACTGGCCGTGGGCCGGGTCGGTGGTCGGCTCGTCGACGGGTTCGACCACCAAGGTGACGGTGTCGGCCAGCTCGTCCACCCGGTCGACCACCCGGTAGCGCAACGGAACCATCACCGGGAGGGGTCTCCGTAGAGGTCGAGCAGCTGGCGGCGGGCCCCTTGCAGGTGGTCGATGGCGAGCTGGGCGAAGCACTGCATGAGGCGGTAGCCGAGGCCGGTGTCGGCCGCGCACTTGGTTCGTAGACAGGCGCCGTCGATGGCGATCGCGCTGACCTCGTCCACGGCCCGCGCGTCGAGGTGCCACCGGTACGGCGGGAACAGCCACGACCAGCCGACCAGGCCGCCCGCCCCGGTGGTCGAAACGACCAGCGGCGGCCCGGTGGAGGTGGACACCTCGATGGCGACCCGCCCTTCGCGCACCAGGTAGAAGGTGTCGGCGGGCTCTCCTTCGCGGAACAGGAGGCGACCCGCCGGGATGTGCACGTTCTGCCCGCAGCCGGCGATGAGGTCGAGGTCGGCGGCCGGCAGGTGCGCGAGCAGCGCGTGCTCGGCCACGAGGTCCCTGATCGTGCGGGTCGAGACCATCACCGCACCTCCTTCGGGTCGGGGTCATCGCTCACCGGATCCGTCAGCAGGGCGGCCAGCTCGACGGTGACGTCGATGCCCACGGGGCACCAGGCGATGCAGCGACCGCACCCCGTGCAGCCTGACACACCGAACTGGTCGTGCCAGGTGCCGAACTTGTGGGTGAGCCACTGCCGATACCGGGACTGGGTGGAGCTCCGGACGGACCCGCCGTGCACGTAGGAGTGGTCGAGCGTGAAGCAGGAGTCCCACTGCCGCCAGCGCTCGGCGTGATCCCCGGTGAGGTCGGTGCTGTCCTCGATCGAGCCGCAGAAGCACGTGGGGCAGACCATCGTGCAGTTGGCGCAGGTGAGGCAGCGCTCGGCCACGTCGTCCCACCGGGGGTGCTCGAGGGTGGCGGCGAGCTTGGCGGGCAGGCCTTCGGTGTCGACCCGCCGCTCGATCCGCGCCGCGGCCTCGTCGGACCGGCGGTGGGCGGCCTCGACGTCGGTCGGGGTGGCCAGGGTGTGCGGCACCTCTGCCAGCAGCGCTCGCCCGGTGTCGGACCCGACCTCCACCACGAACCGGTGCCCGCCGTCGAGGATCTCGCTGAGGGCCAGGTCGAAGCCCGAGCTCGCGCGGGGCCCGGTGCCCATCGAGGTGCAGAAGCACGTGGCGGCCGGGTCGGTGCACTGCACGGCGACCACCACGGCGTCGGCGCGACGGGCCTGGTAGGTGGGGTCGGGATGCGCGGAGCTGTCGAAGACCAGGTCCTGGGTCTCGATGGCGCGGAGGTCGCATGGCCGCACCCCGACGAACGCGGCCGGCCGATGCTCCTCGGGGGTCTCGACGGTGAACCCGTCGGGGGTGCGGGTGGAGCGCACGAGCAGCGTGCGCGGCGGGAACAGCTCGGCCTTCCACGAGTGGGGGCCGACGACGTGGCCGAACCGCGCCTCGTCGTCGCGGCGGACGAGCCGGTAGGAGCCTGGCGCCTGCTCGTCGCCCCACCCGGCGGGCAGGTCGTCGATGCCGTCCAGCTCGTCGATGACGATCGCCCCGTCCCGCACGATGGGGCCGAGCACGCGGCGACCATCACGGCCCAACACCAGCAGCAGGGCAGCCAGCCCGTCCAGGTCGATGACGACGCTCCCGAGCGTCGGCGCGGCGTCCGGGCTGGGAGTCGGCGGGCTGGGCACCGCGCGAGTCTGTCGCGTCCGGCCCCGTGGCTGCGCTCATCGGCTCGGGCCGGTCTCGACAGGATCGGCGAGCCCAACCCTGGACCCGGCGGTCGGGGCGCTACCTTCGCCGGTCATGGGCGAGGTCGGCGTTCGTGCCGCTGCGGATCCCACCGTCGAGGAAGCGTCGGCCGTCGAACGCCGCCGGCGGCCACACACCGGGTACGGCGCAGCTCGCGGTGACCGCATCGACAAGAGGGATGCCGGAGTCGCGGGTGATCGGTAGGAACTCGCCAGAGTGGGCATCGACGGCGGTGATCACGAGCTCGCGGTCGGGCCAGCCCGGGCGGGGGAGGCGGGCGGCGACGATCTCGCGCCGGGCCTCGGGGGACACCGTGGCAGCCGCCAGCGCCATCGCGCCGATCTTCGCGCGGCGCGCATCGGGCTCGATCGACTGGTCGGCGAGCACCGAGAAGATCGCCACGAGGACATCGAGGTCGAGCTCGACCGCCAGCTCCGCGGTGTCGTCCGCGAGCTGCATCGCGACGAGATCCGCCATCGGCGCACCGCTCGTGATCTGTGCGGCGACCGTGGCGCCGGCCGAGGTGCCGATGACCAGCTCGGCCCTCGCGAGGTCGACCCCGCCGTCGAGCACGGCGGAGATCACCCCGAGCTCCCACGCGATGCCGGTGACGCCGCCGCCCCCGAGGACCAGTGCTCGACTCATGTCCGGCAGGGGTGCCATGGCGTGCGGGAGCCCCGGCCGCGAGACTCGACACCCGAACGACGAGGACCGCGATGGCAACGGACAACATGCCCGCGGCGGACGTGGACATCGATGAGGCACTGGTGCACGAGCTGCTCGTCCAGCAGCATCCAGACCTCGCAGCGCTCTCGCTGGCGTGGGTCGGCTCCGGCTGGGACAACGTCCTGTTCCGGCTGGGCTCGGAGCTGAGCGTGCGGCTCCCGCGGCGGCTGCTCGCGGCCCAGCTCATCGACAGCGAGCAACGGTGGTTGCCGCTCCTGGCTCCGCGTCTGCCGCTGCCGACCTCGGCGCCGGTGCGCGTCGGCTTCCCGGGAGCGGGGTTCCCGTGGTCGTGGAGCGTGGCGACGTGGTTCCCCGGCGAGGTCGCCGCCGATGTCGCCCTGCGTGATCCCGAGCGCGAGGCGGCCCGCTTGGGCGCGTTCCTCGCGGCGCTGCACGAGCCGGCACCCGCCGGCCAACCCCTACCTGCCGGGATGGGCGCATCTTCATAGACGTCCGCCCGGCTGCCCTCTCCGATCTGTCGCCGTTCGGTCAGCCTCGAGCCCCGCCGCCGGAACCCTCCCGGGACACAATCGGGACACAGGAGATCGGGAAGCGTCGGGATGCGTTTCCGCAGTTCAGAGCACATATCGGCGGCGGATCCGCAGGTCAGAGAGCCGCCCGTATGGCCTTCACGCGGTAGCGGCGAGGGGGTCGAGTCCCTTCGCGCCACCAGCGATGCCCAGGTCACCGGGCGTCGACCACCCGATAGATCACGTGCAGCGCCTCGCACGCCTCTCGGAGCGGGGGGCTGTCTATCCGGACCGCAATCGTTGACTCCGTGATCACCGCGAGCGCCAGGGCCTCGGCACTCAAGAAGTTGAGCTGACGCGGCGTACGCAGACCCGCCATGACGGGTACCAGTGTCCTGGGGCCGATCAGCCCGATGGCGTCGGGCAGCGATGCGATCCGGGCGCGAAGGGCGACCCGGTCCTGCTCCTCAAGTGCTCCGATTCGTCCCGAGAGCGACCCCTTGCCCGATCCATGATCCGCGGCGCTAGCGACCCGGTAGTACCAGCTGCCGGTGGTGTAGACGGCTGATTGCGTCGCAGTCTGCTCGAGCCAGCCCCGCGCGGTGGAGGCCAGCAGGTCGATCAGGAGGTGGTCATCGACGACCAATGCCACCAGTCGATCGCCCGACTACTGGGTGGCGAGGTCGGGATCGTTCGCGGTGATCTCCGCGACGGCCCGGTCGTAGTCGCCGCTCGCCACCCAATCGGCCAAGGCGCCGCGGGCTGCCGGCGAGAGATCGCCCGTGGGCGACGCCGACGGTCCATCGACCAGCTCACCACGCTCCCGGGCCAGCGTGCGGGCGCGCTCGACGACCGACAGCAGTTCGGGGTTGAGGGCGAAGCCCAGCCTCGCTCCAGGGGCAAGGACGTACAGCAGATCGACGTCGCTCGAGCCGGTCGCCTCGCCCCGGGCGACCGAGCCGAACACAGCCAGCTCGATCACGCCGTAGCGGTGGCACACCTCGCGGAGCCGTGTCGGGTCGATCGGGTGGCCGTCGACCCGCAGCGTCGATCTGGCGTCCATTCGGACGTCGTCGTGTGTCGTCCGGTCGGTCGCCATGCAGGAATCGTACGACGGCGGCTGCCGCTGCTGGGCACCCGACCTCGTGAGTTGGTCGATCCTCGACAGCCTGACGCGCCCCGCGGAAAACCCGCGGGAGGTCTCGGACTGGGTGTCATGAGCCGTCATCGGGTGGCACCGTCCACCCCTCCTGAGCAGGGGTTTCGCGACTCACGCGCTCAGACGACCCAGCGCCGCTGGCCTTCACCGAGCAGGAGCCGACCGAACTCGAGGCCGGCGAAGTGGGCGGCGGCTACGGGAACGTCGGTGCCCTCCAGCTCTCGGGCCAGCGCGATCCGGGTGCGCTTGGCCAGGGCGGGGTCCACGTCGCCCATGCCGGCCCACTCGTCGTCGAGCAGCTCCACCGGGCAGTGGACCACGTCGCCGAGCAGCATGGCCCGTTCGGCGCCCGAGCTGACGATCATGATCGTGCTGCCCGGCGTGTGGCCCGGAGCGATCATGAGGTCGAGGCCCGGCAGGAGGGGGCCACTCGCCGACCAGAAGTCCATCCGGTCGGTGAGTGGGGCCAGCTTGCGGGTGGCCCCCTCGTCCGGCCCGACGAAGTGGGCCCAGTCCCGCTCGTCACAGCGGTACGTGGCGTTCGGGAAGACCACCGCGCCCTGCTGGGTGGCCCAGCCGACGTGGTCGAAGTGGAGGTGGGTGAACAACACGTCGGTGACGTCGTCGGGCTGGACGCCGTGGCCGGCGAGGCTGGTCAGGAACTCGCCGCCGAGGAACGGCCCGCGGTTGATGGCGCCGACGCCACAGTCGATGACGACGACGCGATCGCCCGAGCGCAGCAAGAACCCGCCGAGCGCGAGCTCCAACTCGTCGTCGGCCGTGAGGAACTGGCGGTGCGGCGCCCACGCCTCGGCCGGCATGTTGAGGAACGGATCGCTGATGGGGATCCGGGCGACACCGTCGTGCACCGGGAGGATCTCGAGATCACCGACCCGCATGGGCGGCGACGCTACCCCTCGTCGGGGCGAGCGATCAGCGGGTCGACGAGGGGCTCCTCATCGACCCACTCCTCGCCGACCCACGGCTCGTCGACCCACGGCTCGTCGGCGGCGGGCGGGGCGGGCGACTCCCACGCCACGTGGCGCTGGCA
>CAZTVJ010000042.1:0-2835 GCA_964616935.1 uncultured Acidimicrobiales bacterium
CCTGGCGGTAGGGGCGGCAGCTGCTCGATGGCGCTCGAGATCTGCTCACCCCACGCCTGCTGCAGCTCGGCGAGGAACGACGAGGTCGCCTCGATCCGAACCTCCTCTACGTCGAGTGCGCCGTTGCGATAGAGGGCGGCGTCGTAGGGCGGTCCCACCGAGAGGTTGGCGCGCGCCGTGCTCATCATCGAGCTGAGCGCGACCTTGCTCGCCGTCTCCAGGTCGACGTGCTCGCGGACCGCGAGCTCGAGCAGGAACTTGCCGTACTTGGTCTCGCCGATCTGCAGGAACGGCACGTCGTCGGACACCCGGATGTAGTTGCCCTCCGGGTAGATCAGGAAGAGGTCGGGACGCTCGCCGGCGATCTGGCCGCCGAGGATGAACGTGGCCGTGCCGTCCGCACCGACGGCGCTGAGCGCGGACCGGTGCTGCACGGCGACCTCTTGGCTGAGGCGGCCGACGTAGAGCGCCGCCTCGAAGAGGTGCTCGACCGTCGCCAGGCTCTCCTGATCACCGCCTGCCGTGAGGTCACGGTCGATGCGATCGAGCACCTGCTGGGTGGTGGCCAGGTTGCCCGCCGACTGGAGGACGAACAACCGGTCGTCGGCCACGCGCAGCACGTGGAGCTTGCGATAGGTGCCGACGTTGTCCACCCCGGCGTTGGTGCGGGTGTCCGCCAGGAAGAAGAGGCCTTCGTTGAGCCGCAGGGCAAGGCAGTAGGTCACCCGGTGATGGTAAGTGGCACCTCGTGCAACCCACCCGTCGGAGTGTCACGTTGGTCCCGGCCGCCCGCCCCTCACTACGCTGCCGACCAGTTCTCGGACCGACGTCGTGGAGCGTGCGATGGTCACTCAGATCCCCTTGGTCGACTACCTGGTGCTCGGCGACGCGCCGCATCTCGTGGCCCACGAGTGCACGGCGTGCGGCGCTCGCTACTTCGACCGCCGCAACGCCTGCGCGTCGTGCTCGGGCACCGAGTTCACCACCGTGGCCGTCGGCACCGAGGGCGAGGTCCGGGCGTTCACCATCGTCACCTTCGCTGCGCCCGGGGTACCGGTGCCGTTCGTCGCCGCCATCGTCGACTGCGACGGCACGAGCGTGCGCGGGAACCTCATCAACGTCGCCCCCGATCCCGACCACCTCGCCCTCGGCATGAAGGTGCGCCTCGTCACCTACTCCATGGGCACCGACGACAGCGGCACCGAAGCCATCGGCTTCGGCTTCGAACCTCGTCCCTGAACCCGCCGAACCGACGGACCGCACCCGCAGCCCGCCCGAGCATCACGAAAGGCAGCGCCATGGCCAGCGACGACATCTGGATCCTCGGCATCACGATGACCAAGTTCGGCAAGCACCCGGACAAGGACGTCGTCGACCTGGCGTCGGAGGCAGCGCTCGGCGCCCTGGCCGACGGCGGGGTGACGATGAAGGACATGGGCATCCTGGCGGCCGGCAATCTCATGGGCGGCGGCGGCGTCGGCCAGCAGCTGCAGAAGCAGATCGGCCAGACCGGCATCCCCGTCTACAACGTGGCCAACGCGTGCGCCACCGGCGCCACCGCCCTGCGCACGGCGATCATGTCCGTGAAGGCGGGCGAGTCGGACATGGGCTTGGCGGTCGGCGTCGAGAAGCTGGCCGGCGCGGGGCTGCTCGGTGGCGGGGGACGGGCCAAGAAGGATGGCAACACCTGGGAGCCCGAGGGTCGCTACGGCGCGGTGGCGCCGATCGACGGGCGCATCGGCACCGCCACGATGCCCGGCACGTTCGCCCAGATCGGCATGGAGTACGGCCACCGGTACGGCGGCACGAGCTTCGAGCTCTTCGCCAAGATCTCCGAGAAGAACCACGCCCACTCCACGCTCAACCCGCTGGCGGCTTACACGAAGCGGATGACACTCGACGAGATCATGGGCGACGTGATGATCTCGTACCCGAACACCCGCCCGATGTGCTCGGCCAACTGCGATGGGGCGGCCGCGGCCGTGGTCGTGAGCGGCGCCAAGCTCAGGACACTGTCCTTGGAGCAGCAGCGCCGAGCGATCAAGGTGTCGGCCTCGGTGCTCACGACCGATCCGTGGGAGGAGGCGTGCCAGGTGCTCCCGGACGTCAACACCCTCACCCGCAATGCGGCACGCCAGGCCTACGAGCAGTCCGGCGTGGGCCCCGACGACTTGGACCTGGTGGAGCTGCATGACTGCTTCGCCACGGCCGAGCTGGTCCACTACGACAACCTCATGCTCTGCCAGGAGGGCGGCGCCGTGGACTTCTTCAACTCGGGAGCGCCGTGGCGCGATGGGTCGACCCCGGTGAACGTGTCGGGCGGGCTGCAGTCGAAGGGACATCCCATCTCGGCCACCGGCATCGCCAACATCTGGGAGGTCTGCACCCACCTGCGCGGCGAGGCCGGCCCCAGGCAGATCGAAGGCGCCAAGGTGGGACTGGCCCACGTCATCGGCCTCGGCTCGGCCTGCGGCGTTCACGTCCTCGAGAAGGCGGCCTGACCCGCGGAGGCGATGAGTCAGGTCAGCTCGTAGCGGACCGGGAGCCGTTTGAGACCACCGACGAACAGCGTCTCCATGAGCTGCGGGGCGCCATCGAGCTCGATGCTGCGCAGGCGTGGCAGCAGCTCGGTGAACACGGCCTTCAGCTCCATGCGGGCGAGCATCGCGCCCAGGCAGAAGTGCACGCCGAACCCGAAGGCGAGGTGCTTGTTCGGCGTGCGACCGACGTCGAACCGGGACGCATCGGCGAAGACGTCCTCGTCCCGGTTGGCCGACGGGTAGCAGAGGAGCACCGCATCGCCGGGTTCGAAGGTGTGGCCGCGCACGGTGTAGG
>CAZTVJ010000043.1:0-4068 GCA_964616935.1 uncultured Acidimicrobiales bacterium
CAGCACGGCCGGCAGCTCGAACGGGGCCCGACCGATCGCGATGCTGTGGTGGCGCGGGTTGCAGTGGTAGAAGCGGACCTCGAGCGGGATGCCTGGTGCCAGCTCGGTCTCGATCCAATCCGACTGGCGCAGGCCGAGGCCTTCGGTCACGAAGCGGTCGGCCCCGTCGAACTCGGTGGTGACGAACACCACGTGCCCGAAGCCGACGCCCTCGGTGAGGAAGCCACCGGGCATCAGCGGCGACCTGAAGGGTGCGGCGATCCGTTCGAGCCCGAGCACCAGCTCGACCCGGGTGCCCCACGGGGCAACGACGTGCTTCAGGTCGTCCACCCGGCGAGCCTGCTTCTCGGCCTCGGTGCCGTCGGTCAGCGCGAACCCGGCCCCGGCGAGTCGGGTGGCGGTGGCGGTGAAGGCGGCGAAGTCCACCGCCTCGATGCCGAGGCAGCGGGCGTCGTCGGACGGCCCGTCGCTGACGAGGATGCGGTGGGCGGCCTCGTCGTTGCGCCAGGTCGACGCGCCGTCGGCAGTCGCGTCACCGGGCACGAGGCCGATCGTGGTCGCGAAGAACTCGTCGAGCGCGGCGCGATCCGTGGTGTCGACCGCGAGGTAGGCGACTTCGATGTCGTGCGGCATGGTGGCTCCGTTGGTCACGTGGCGGGGGCGATGATGCGGTTGCGGATGGTGCCGATGCCCTCGACCCAGCTCTCGAGCACCTCGTCGGCGTGGAGGAACCGGGGCGGTTGACGCATGGCACCGACCCCTGCGGGTGTGCCGGTGAAGATGACGTCGCCGGGCAGCAGCGGCAGGATGGCCGAGAGCTGGGCGACGAGCTGGGGCACCGAGAAGATCAGGTCGCTGGTGCGCGACGCCTGGAGGGGCTCGCCGCCGATCGAGCAGCCGAGGGCGAGGTCGTCCGGGTCGTCGAGCTCGTCGGGCGTCACCAGCCACGGCCCGATCGGACCGAAGCCCCGGTAGGACTTGCCCAGGGAGAACTGGGCGCCCGCGGCGAACTGGGTGGTGCGCTCGGAGATGTCCTGGCCGACGGCGAGACCGGCGATGTGCGCCCAGGCGTCGGCTTCGGTGACGAAGTCGGCCCGCTCGCCGATCACGGCCACCAGCTCGACTTCCCAATCGACGGTGTCGCCGGGCAAGGTGATGTCGTCGAAGGGTCCGGCCAACGAGGCCGGGAACTTCGTGAAGGTGGCCGGCATCGATGGGATCGCCATGCCCGACTCCTCGGCATGGGCGCGGTAGTTCAGGCCGATGGCGAAGACCTGCCGAGGCGCAGGGACGGGCGAGCCCAGCGTGCCCTCGTCGACCGGCGTCGCCTGCGCGTGGTCGAGACCTGCGGCGAACGAGCGGAACGCCGCCCAGTTCTCATAGAGCAAGGGCAGGTCCGCACGGAAGCGCCCCTTGGACGCGTCTTCGACGTCGATTCCTCCCCCCGGCACGAGCACCGTCGCTCGCCCATTCACGTTGGCCAGCTTCACGAGTTCCTCCTCGGTTTCCGGGTCAGTATCTATAGATTATTGTAAATCGTCAAGGTCATGGCAGACTGGGTTCGTGGCTGCATCTGCTCCCCGCATGGTCGATCTGCCCCAGACACTGGCCGAGTGGGTGGACACCCGGCTCCGGACCGCGATCCTCAACGGCGAGCTCGCGGCGGGCGAGAAGCTGCGCAGTGAGCACCTCGGCGCCGAGTGGGGCGTGTCACCGACGCCGGTGCGCGAGGCGTTCCAGCGCCTCGCCGGTGAAGGACTGGTCGTGATCGAGCCCCAGCGCGGGGCTCGCGTCGCCGAGATCGACGCCACCGAGGCCGCCGACTACTACGAGCTACGGCTGACCCTCGACCCGAGGGCGTTGCGCTCGTCGATGGCGGTGGCCGACGACGACTATCGCGCCGAGGTCGAGCGGGCGTACGAGCGCCTCGATGTGCACCACAGCAGCGTGCCCGCCTTCCTCGAGGCCCACCGCACGTTCCACCTGGCGGTCCTGTCGCATTGCACGAACCGTCATCTGCTGCGGTTGTGCACGCAGTTGCACGATCACACGCAGCGCTATCAGGTCACCGGCACGGGACCGAGGCGCCACGGCGATCCCGCCACCGAGCACCGCGCGCTACGAGACGCCGTGCTCGCCGGGGACGTCCGCGGGGCCAACCAGGTGCTCACCGCCCACCTGAAGGCAACCCTTGGGGCCATCCGCGCCCTGTCGCAGGATCGGTGAGGCGTTCGGCGCGACTCGGTCGTTTCATTCCCATCTTCGCCCCCTCGGTCGACGTGCGGAGCGGCCGAGCTGTCGCAGGCCGGTCGGGCGTGGAGATCGGTCAAGCGTCTAGGTTGGCGCCATGCGAACTGGGGCGGCCAGGCAGCTGGGTCGCATCCTCGTCGTCGGGGGTGTGCTGATCGGCGTGACCGGCGTGCCGCTGTCGGCCTCGGCCGCGCCCAGGAACGCCATCGCCCCCGTGCTGCAGGACGCCCCTGGTCCCCAGACTCCCGTGGCGAACCCGCCGATCGCGGACTCGTGCGGAACCAACGTCGTGCTCGTGCTCGACGCCTCGGGGTCGATCGAGTCGTCGAACGCGGTCGACGACGTGCGCGATGCCGGCGCGGCGTTCCTCGACGCCCTCGCCGACACCGGATCGACGGCCCGGGTGCTGCAGTTCGCCAGTGTCTCCGAGCAGCTGGCCGGCCAGGCCGAGGTGACGGCGCAGTCGCTCCAGTCCGGCGGCGTGTTCCGCCGGGCCATCGACGGGTACTACAGCCCGAAGCCGCCCCGTCCGAGCGGCGTCACCATCTACCAGTACGACGGCAGTGGCGACCCGCAGTCGTCCAGCAACTACCGCGAGTCGAACGGCAGCAACCAGTACACCAACTGGGATCAGAGCCTCGATCAGGCTGGTGTGCCCCAGGTCAAGCCCGTCGAGCTCGTCCTCTACGTCACCGACGGCGACCCGACTGCGTTCGACTTCAACCAGCCCGGCGACCCGTTCGACGCCGGCCCGCCACCGGACGTGGCGATCAGCACCGATCGGGGCTCGGCTGGGCAGACCACCCTGGACCGCGCCGTCCAGGAGGCGAACGAGCTCAAGGCGGCCGGGGCACGCATGCTGGCGGTAGGGGTGGGCAACGCCGTCACCGGCAACGCATCCAGCCGCAACCGGCTGATCCAGATCGCCGGCCCGCTCACCGTCGACGACTCGGGCCTCGACTCGATCGACAGCATCAACGACGTCGACGTGGCGCTCGTGGAGGACTTCGACACGCTGGCCGCGTTCCTGCGCGGGGTCGTCAACGAGCTGTGCACACCGTCGCTGACCGTTCGCAAGCTGGCTCAGACGCCAGGCGACGCGGCGTACGCACCAGCGCCGGGCTGGTCGATCACGGCCACGCCGACCGTGGCCGGCGGCGGCTCGTACGCCTGGATCCTTCCCGACACCGACTCCGCGGAGCGGGCCCAGTGCGGGAACCCGACGAACCCCAACGACCAAGCCCCCCGCACCTGCGCCACCGACAGCACGGGCATCGCCTCGTTCCAGTGGGAACCCGACCCGTCGGACGCGGCGACCTCGGCGGTGGTCACCGAGACGATGCTGCCCGGCTACACCGCCGGGCAGCCCGACGGCCCGGACTGGCAGTGCAACCTCAAGAACAACGACGGCAGCGTTGACGTCCAGAGCGGCGAGTTCGGCCAGCCGGCGTTGGGGTTCACCCTCCTGGTCGATCCGAACCAGATCATCACCTGCAGCATCTGGAACAGCTTCAACTACGCCCCTCAGATCGAGCTCGTGAAGACCGACGATCCGACGCAGGTCCGGGGCGATCTGCCGCCACCCGCGAACACCGTGACGTCGACGTTCACGGTGACGAACCCTGGCAACACCCCGCTGTCCGACGTGACCGTCACCGACGATCGCTGCACCCCCGCCTACCAGTCCGGTGACACCAACGCCGACGGGCTGCTCGCCGAGGCGAACGCCGAGACGTGGACGTTCACCTGCACCCGGGACCTGACGAGCTCGCCCGGTGGCACGCCACTGAACGTCATCAACAGCGCCGAGGCCTCGGG
>CAZTVJ010000044.1:0-5751 GCA_964616935.1 uncultured Acidimicrobiales bacterium
CGATGCGTCCAGCTCTTGGCCGTAGACCTGGGTGACCCGGTCCGTAGCGTGGATGCCCGGCTGCACCGAGTTCACGGTGACGCCGTCCCCTGCGACCTCGCGGGCGAGGGTCTTCAAGAAGCCGGTCGCACCCGCACGCGCCGTGTTCGACAGGATGAGGTTGGGGATCGGCTGGCGCACGGAGATGGACGTGATCGCCACCACACGACCCCACCCCTGCGACTGCATGGCCGGCACTGCTTCCTGGCACATGGCGACGACCGACAGCAGGTTGAGCTCGATGGCGGCGGGATAGTCGTCGATCGTGGTGGAGGCAAAGGTGCCGGGTGGCGGGCCGCCGGCGTTGGTCACCAGGATGTCCACGCCACCGAGCGCCTCGGTGGCCATGGCCAGGAACCGTGCCGCGCCGATCACCGTGCCCACGTCGCACACGAGGGGTACGGCCAAGGGGCCGATGCGTTCGGCGGCTGCAGTGACTCGACCTTGGTCCCGGCCACAGATGGCGACCCTCACGCCCTCATCCGCCAACGCCTGGGCTGAGCCGAAGCCCAGCCCGGCCGATGCTGCCGCCACTGCCGCGCGCCTACCCGAGAGTCCGAGGTCCATGCCCGCCATCCTGCCCCGTCACCGGAGGCTCAGCGAGGCGGCGTGACGGTCCAGCCTCGCCGTTCCAGCTCGCCGGCCAGCACCCCGGCGGGCATCCCCCGCACGAGGGCATCGTGCTCGGCCTCCAGTCGCTCGGTGGCCGACGCCGAACGCCCATCGACGGCACGCAGGCCTGCGTCGCCCTCGTCACCGTCTCCCTCGTCGCCGAGCAAGCGGTCGATCAACGTCGATGCCTCTCGGCTCGTGAACTTGCCGGCCGCCTGGCGCTGTGTGAGCCCCAACGGGCCGCGCGCGTCACGGAAGCCCTCGTGGCCCGCCTTCTTCACCAGCGACAGGAGGTAGGAGACCTGCTTCGCGCTCGCCGGTGGACCGGACTGCTGGCCGAAGGTCATGGGAGCATCTTGTCCCATGTCATCCGACGCGCACCTGCAGGCGCTGGCCAACGCCGAGCCCTACCCCTACTGGTTCGACGACGTCGACGAGCCCGACTCCAACGAGACGCTGGTGCGCACCGAGACGTGCGACCTCTGCGTCGTTGGCGGGGGCTACACGGGTCTGTGGACGGCCATCCTGGCCAAGGAGCGGGACCCGTCCAAGGACGTCGTCCTCCTGGAGGGCGCCACGATCGGCTGGGGGGCTTCCGGCCGCAACGGTGGCTTCATGGAGTCGAGCATCACCCACGGCGTCGCCAACGGCCAGGAGCGCTTCCCGAGCGAGCTACCCGCCTTGGAACGCATGGGCCTGCAGACGCTCGATGACATCGAGGCCGCCATCCAGACCTACGAGATCGACTGCGACTTCGAGCGCACCGGCGTCGTCGACATCGCCACCGAGCCTCACCAGATGGACGAGCTGCGCGACGACCACCGGCAGCTCTCGGCGCTCGGTCAAGACGTCGTGCTCCTCGACCGCGACGCCATGCGGGCCGAGGTCGACTCCCCGACGTACCACGGTGGGCTCTGGCGCAAGGGCCGGGCCGCGATCGTGGACCCGGCCCGACTCGCCTGGGGCCTCAAGGCGGCGGCCGAGCATCTGGGCGTGCGCATCTACGAGCACACCAAGGCCACCAAGCTGGAGCGCGACGGCATCGGCGTCCTGGTGCACACGCCCTTCGCCAAGGTCCGCGCCGGCCGGGTGGCTCTCGGCACGAACGCCTTCCCCCCGCTGCTGCGGCGGATGCGGCACTACCTCGTGCCGGTCTACGACTACGTCATGGTGACCGATCCGCTCAGCCCGGCCCAGCTCGAGGCGATCGGCTGGAAGAACCGCCAGGGTCTGTCCGACTACGCCAACCAGTTCCACTACTACCGCCTCACCGAGGACAATCGCATCCTCTGGGGGGGCTACGACGCCGTGTACTACTTCGGCGGCAAGGTGGATCCGTCCCTGGAGTGGCGGCCCGAGACCTTCGCCCGGCTGTCCGAGCACTTCTTCACCACGTTCCCGCAGCTCGAAGGGCTCGAGTTCACCCACGCCTGGGGTGGCGCCATCGACACCTGCACGCGGTACTGCGTGTTCTGGGACACCGCGATGCAAGGGCGGGTCGCCTACGCCGCCGGCTACACCGGCCTCGGCGTGAACTCGACCCGCTTCGGG
Organism: uncultured Acidimicrobiales bacterium; assembly: GCA_964616935.1. Taxonomy (GTDB): domain Bacteria; phylum Actinomycetota; class Acidimicrobiia; order Acidimicrobiales; family Ilumatobacteraceae; genus CAZTVJ01. Next base: position 2,203 of record CAZTVJ010000044.1, read on the forward strand.
GCCGAGGTGCTCCTCGACCTCCTGGACGGGCGCCGCACCGAGCGCACCGCGCTCGAGTTCGTGCGCAAGAAGCCGCTGCCGTTCCCACCCGAGCCGGTGAAGTTCCTCGGCATCCAGCTCACCCGGTGGTCGCTCGACCGCGCCGACCAGCGCGGCGGTCAACGCAACGCGTGGCTCCGCATGCTCGACCGCCTGGGGCTCGGCTTCGACAGCTGAGGCGAGGCCTGCGACACGGCAGCCTCTACCCTTTCCACCATGTCCCCGCAGCCCGCTTCGGTGGTCGATGTCGCCGAAGCCCTCAGCCAGCACCAGTACCTGCCCGACGAGGGACTGGCGACTGCCATCTTCCTGGCGCTGCGGCTGCACCGACCCTTGCTCCTGGAGGGCGAAGCCGGGGTGGGCAAGACCGAGGTCGCGAAGGTGCTCAGCCGGTGGACGGGCGGCGAGCTGATCCGCCTGCAGTGCTACGAGGGCATCGACGCCTCGCAGGCGGTCTACGAGTGGGACTACTCGCGCCAGCTCCTCCACCTGCGGGCGGCCGAGGCGGCCGGGGAGGCGACGGGCGCCAGCGCGGACAAGCTGGAAGACGAGCTCTACTCCGAGCGGTTCCTCGTGCGACGACCGCTCCTGCGCGCCATCGACCACCGCGAGGGCCCGCCGCCCGTCCTGCTCATCGACGAGGTCGACCGGGCCGACGACGAGTTCGAGGCCTTCCTGCTCGAGGTCCTGTCCGACTACCAGATCACCATCCCCGAGCTGGGCACCTACCGCGCCGGGGCCCCGCCCGTCGTCATCATCACCTCGAACCGAACGCGCGACGTGCATGACGCCCTGAAGCGCCGCTGCCTCTACCACTGGGTCGAGCACCCCGACTTCGACCGGGAGGTCGCGATCGTGCGGCTACGGGCGCCCGAGGTGTCGCTCGCGCTCGCGCGTCAGGTAGCGGCCGCGGTCGAGGCAATGCGGAACATCGGGCTCTACAAGCCGCCCGGCGTGGCCGAGACCATCGACTGGGCGTCCTCGCTCGCCGTCCTCGGCGAGCAGCACCTGTCCGAGTCCACCGTCGCCGCCACGCTGGGCACCGTGCTCAAGTACCGCGAGGACCAGGAGCGGGTGAAGCAGCACGGCATCGCCGACATGGTTCGCCAGGCCTTCGAGCGCGGCGCGCTGCATGGCTGACACGACGACGCCGGTCAGCGACCCGGCCACGCTGGCCGTGGCGTTCGCGCGCGTGCTGCGAGGCGCCGAGCTGAACGTGCCCATCGGGTCCGTCCTCACCTTCGCCGACGCCCTCGGTCAGGTCGGCATGACGTCGCGCGATGCCGTCTACTGGGCGGGCAAGTCCACGCTCGTGCAGAAGCCGGAGGATCACCGCCTCTACGACCGCGCCTTCGCGGTGTTCTGGGAACAGCGCCAGCCGGGCTCGGGCGACGAACCGCTCCCCGAACCGTTGCGGATCACGCTTGCCATCGATGCCGAGGACGCCGCCGACGACGGGGACGACGACGAGCTCACCGCGAACGACGAGCCGACGATCACGCTGCGCTTCAGCGCCCACGAGGTCCTGCGCCAGAAGGACTTCGCCGCCTACAGCCAGATCGAGCTGGACGAGTGCCACCGACTCATGGCGGACCTGCGCCTGGCCGGTGCCCTGCGGCCGTCGCGCCGGCTGGTGCGGTCGAAGCGCCCACGGGGCCGTCCCGACCTGCGGCGAACGGTCCGCCATGCCTTGCGCGCCGGCGGCGAGCCGGTCCGGCGTCAACACCTCGAGCAGGGCGAGCGGGCCCGGCGTCTCATCCTGTTGCTCGACATCTCCGGCTCGATGGAGCCGTATGCCCGGGCACTGCTGCGCTTCGTCCACGCGGCCGTGGTCGGGCGCCAGCGGGTGGAGGCCTTCGCGCTCGGCACCCGACTCACTCGCATCACGCGGGAGCTGTCGAGCCGCGACCCGGACATCGCGCTGCAGAAGGCGGCCCGCAACGTGCACGACTGGTCCGGGGGCACCCGCCTGGGGGAGGGCCTGCGGGCCTTCAACGATCAATGGGGCGTCCGCGGCATGGCGCGTGGGGCCATCGTCGTGATCCTGTCCGACGGCTGGGACCGAGGCGAGCCCGAGGTGATGGCCGAGCAGATGCAGCGCCTCGGCCGGGTGGCCCACAAGATCGTGTGGGTCAACCCGCTGAAGGTCACCGCGGGCTATGCGCCCCTGGCCCGAGGAATGGCGGCCGCGCTCCCGTACGTTGACGACTTCGTGGAGGGCCACTCCCTGGCCGCGATGGAACACTTGGCAAAGGTGATCTCACGATGAGGGACATCCTGGACGACATCGATCGCTGGCGAGCCGGCGGACACCGCGTGGCCGTGGCCCGCGTGGTCAACCTGGAGGGCTCCGGCCCGCGCGACCCCGGGGCGGCCATGGCCGTGAGCGACGACGGGGAGGTCGTCGGGAGCGTGTCGGGCGGCTGCGTCGAGGGCGCTGTCGTCACCGAGGCGCTGCAGGTCCTCGAAGCGGGCCAGCCCAAGCTGGTCACCTTCGGCTACTCCGACGACGAGGCGTTCGCCGTGGGGCTCACCTGCGGTGGCACCATCCACCTCTTCATCGAACCGCTCGACTGGTAGGCGTGGGCTGGTGACCATGAGCCTCTACGAAACCTTGCGGGACTGCCTGCGCGAGCAGCAGCCGGTGGCGCTGGCCACGGTCATCAAGGGGCCCCGCCTCGGCGCCAAGATCCTGGTGCGCCCCGCGGAGGACACCCTCGGCTCGCTCGGCCACCCCGAGCTGGACCGGGTCGCCGCGCGGGACGTGCTGGCCGAGCTGGACGCAGGCTGGACGGGCGTGCGCCACTACGGCGAGCGGGGCCAGGCGAACGAGGACACGGTGCACGTGTTCGTCGAGAGCTTCGCGCCGCCGCCGCGCATGGTCATCTTCGGAGCGGTGGACTTCACCGCGGCCCTCGCCAAGGTGGCCAAGGTGCTCGGCTACCACGTGACGGTGTGTGACGCCCGGGAGATCTTCGCCACCAAGCGCCGGTTCCCGATGGCGGACGAGGTCGTCGTCGACTGGCCGAACCGCGTGCTCGACCGCATCGGTCCCCTGCTCGGCCCGCGTGATGCGGTGTGCGTGCTCACCCACGACCCGAAGTTCGACGTGCCCGCCATCGAGGGGGCGCTGCGCAGCCGGGCCGGCTACCTCGGCGTGATGGGCTCTCGCACCACGCACGCGAAGCGCAGGGAGCGCCTGGCCGAGGTGGGTGTCACCGACGCCGGCGACCTCGCCCGCATCATGGCGCCGATCGGCATCGACATCGGCGCCCGCTCGCCGGAGGAGACCGCGGTGTCGATCATGGCCGAGATCATCGCCCTGCGCACCGGCCGCAAGGCGCCGTCGCTACGAGACGGCGCCGGCCCGATCCACACCTGACGCGGTCTCAACCGTCAGACAACACTTCCGGCGCGGCGGGCTCGGTGCCAGGCCTTGACCTCGACCGTCTGGCCCGAGCGAGGTGAGTGCACCATGGCCTTGCCGAGGCCGAGCGACATCATGACGTG
>CAZTVJ010000045.1:0-5619 GCA_964616935.1 uncultured Acidimicrobiales bacterium
CCCGATCGCAGGTGCGGTCCGTCCTGGTGGACGGCGACCCTTCGGCCGTCGTCGGGCTCGCGCCCGAGCACGCACCCTGCTTCGCGCTGGTCGAGAGCGGCGGCGACCCGGCGTGGCTGCACCCGGGCGCCCGGCCGGCGCTGCCCTACCTCGGCTTCCAGCGGGAGGTGCCGAACGCCGTGATCGTCCTTCGCACCCCCTTGACACTGGGATCGTCGCCTCGGCGCTTCCTGGCGCTGCTCGAGGGCAACGAGGAGCTGCGGGCGCTGGCCACCTGCGGCGGCTTCTTCCTGCGGGTGGCAGACGCACCCTCCGCGGCCCGCGCGCTGGCTGCGAGCGGGCTCGACGCGCCGCTCACGCTGGCCGAAGCCAGCCGGTTGGAGGACTTCGCCACGGACCGCCGATGGTGGCCGCAACGGTCGTAGGTGCGACAGCAGCACGCCGGCCGCCGGCGGGGTTCAGCCCGGTTCGCCGGTGGCCTGGTCGTCCGCGGCCTGGTCGTCGCCATCGCGCCGGGGCCTCCGGCCGAAGCGCCGGCCGGGTGCCGGTGGCGGGCGGGCCTCGGTGAGGTGCGGGTGGGTCTCGACCACCTCGTGGCGCCGGACGTAGGAGGACGCGAACGCCTGGATGGTCGCCGCTCCGGGGAGGGCGAGCACCGCCCCGATCGGACCCAGCAGCGCGGCCCCGGCGAACACCGACCCGAAGGCCACCGCCGGGTGCAGCTTCATCGTCCGGGCCGAGATGCGAGGTGCGAACACGTAGTTCTCGATCTGCTGGTAGAGCACGATGAAGCCGAGCACCCACAGCGCCTTGAACGGCGACTCGGCCAGGGCCACCAGCACCGGCAGGAAGCCGGCGAGGTACGTGCCGATCACCGGGACGAACTGCGACATGACGCCGACCCACAGGGCCAGCACCTCGGGGTTGTCGATGCCGATGGCGCGGAACGCGATCCAGTGGAAGATGGTGGACAGCAACGCCAGCAGGCCCCGGGAGTACAGGTAGCCGCCCGTGCGGTCGATGGCGAGGTCCCATCCCCGCAGCACCTCGCGCTGCAGGTCGGGCCGCAGCACCGAGCACACCGTGCGCCGAAAGCGCGGCCCGTCGGCGACGAGGTAGTACGTGAAGAGCGCGACCGACAGCACCTGCAACAGGGCACCCAGCGCGGCCAGGCTGATCTGCACGGTGCTGCCGGCCAGGCGTTCGGCCAGCTCGCGAGCCGGTCCGCCCTCCCGGGTCAGCTCGTCGACAAGATCGTCGATGTTCACGTCGGCGTTGAACGTGTCGTTGATCCAGGTCTCCAGCTGCTGCAGGTAGTCGGGCGCGCGGTCGATGAGGTTGCCCACCTGGCGTACCACGAGCGCCCCGATGGACACGACGAACACCAGGGCGATGAGGGCGACGACCAGGATGGCGAAGCCGGTGGCCACGCCGCGCCGCCAGCCTCGCCGCACGAGCCGGTTCACCGCCGGCTCGATGGCGAGCGCCAGGAAAAGCGACACGATGATCAGCACGATCAGCGTCTTCAGGCGCTGGTAGAGACCGAGGGCGATCCACAGGCCGGCCAACCCGGCCCAGAACAACAAGATCGCCCGGGGGAGCCATCGGGGCATGCGGTCCTTCGCCGGTGCACCCTGGGGTGGGGGCAGGGGAGCGGGGGCGTCGTCAGGCATCTGGGCGGCGAGCGTAGACACCTCGCGGCCGAGCAGGGGCTGCTCCGTGTTCCCATGACCGTCGGTTCCAGGCCACGATGGGGCCGTGGATCAGGTGCGCGAAGCCATCGCCGAGGCGATCCGCAGTCGCGTCGCTGGGCCCGACGCCAGGATGCGGGCCGAGGAGATCTTCGACTCCGACGGCCCGCGCTGGTTCGGGCCGGACCGACCGATCCGGGTCGTGCATGGCGACGCGTCCATGTTCGTGGGCGGCGTTCGCGCCATCCTGCTCCAGAGCCTCCACCCGCTGGCCATGGCGGGGGTGGCCCAGCACTCGGACTTCCGGGCCGATCCCTGGGGTCGCTTGCAACGCACCTCGCACTTCCTGGCGCGCACCACCTTCGGCACGGTCGATCAGGCGGAAGCGGCCTGCCGCACGGTCCGTTCCGTCCACCGGCGGGTGGTTGGCGTGGCCGGCGATGGTCGGCCGTACTCGGCCAGCGATCCCCACCTCCTCCGGTGGGTCCACCTCGCCGAGGTGGACAGCTTCCTCGTGGCTCACGATCGGTACGGCCAGCGGCGCCTCGAACCGGCAGAGCGGGATGGCTACGTCGAGGACATGGCCGTTGTGGCCACGGCCCTCGGCGTGATCGACCCGCCCACCACCGTGGCCGAGCTGCGGAGCCAGCTGCGGGGCTACCGGCCCGAGCTCCACTCCACCCGCGAGGCTCGTGAGGCGGCCCGCTTCCTGCTCGTCCCGCCGCTACCACTGGCAGCGCGGGCGCCCTACGCGCTGCTGTCCGCCGCCGCGGTCGGCCTCCTGCCCCTCTGGGCCCGGCGCTCGCTCCGGCTCCCGCTCGGGCCGGTCACCGCCGCGGTCCTCGTGCGCCCGGCGGGCTCGCTCGTGATCGGCCTGACGCGGTGGGCGCTCTCACCCGGTTCCCCGGCGGCGCGAACCGTCTGACCGTCGTCGAGCGGTCAGCCGACGGCCAGGCGGAGCTCGTTGGCGAGATCGCCCCGCTCGCCGACGTCCACCCGGTCGAGGCCGAGCCACGCGGCCATGAGCTCGAGCTCGGCGGCGAGCGGCGCTGCGACCTCGGTAGCCCGCACGCCCGGCTCGGCGTAGACACCAGGCACGAGCAGCACGCCCGCCTTGCGGTCGGCCTTGAGATCGACCCGGGCCACCAGGTCCTCACCGAGCAGGAAGGGGAGCACGTAGTAGCCGAAGCGCCGCTTGGGCGCCGGCGTGTAGATCTCGATGCGGTAGTGGAAGCCGAAGATCCGCTCCGTCCGCTCCCGGTACCAGACGAGCGAGTCGAACGGCGACAGCAGGGCTCGGGCGCGGACCCGGCGAGGCAGGCGCGCTGCCGGGTCGAGGTAGGCCGTGTCCTTCCAGCCCTCTACCTCCACCGGCACCAGGCGCCCCTCCTCCACCAGCTCGCCCAGGGCATCCCGGCAACGAGTCGGCTTCAGCCGGTAGTAGTCCGCGAGGTCCTTGGCCGTCGCGACGCCGAGTGAGTGCCCGGCCAGGGCCAGCAGCTCGCGGCGCGATGCCTCGGGCGAGGGCACCGGCTGCTCGTAGACGGAGGAGGGGATGAAGCGCTCGGTGAGGTCGTACTCGCGCTCGAAGTTGGGTCGCCGGCGAGCCGACACGTACCCGGCCAGGAAGAGGTGCTCGAGCGCCACCTTCCCGTCGGCCCAGTCCCACCACGTTCCCTTTCGGCGGCCACCGTCGCTCAGCTCGCCGGCGGTGACGGGGCCGAGCGCAGCCACTTCCTCGAGCACCGAGTCGATGTACTCGGGACGCTCGCGATGGAGGCGGAGCAGCATCGGCCATGCCGCCCGGTCCCGGTTCGCCTCCATCTGGAACCGGAAGAGCGGGAAGTTCTCGACCGGGACGATGCTCGCTTCGTGGCCCCAGTACTCGAACAGCTCGCCGTCCGCGGCCATGGTGGCCAGCAGGTCGCGCCGGTGGGGTCCGAGGCGCGCGAACAGCGGTAGCTCCTGGGAGCGCACGAGCACGTTGACCGAATCGATCTGGAGGAGCCCGACGCGGTCAAGCACGCGACGGACGTGGCGCCGGTCCACTCGCCCCTTCGGCCTCGGCTCCGCGAAGCCCTGCGCGGCCAGTGCGATCCGCTTCGCGCTGGCCGCGGAGATCCGTTCCAGGGCTACTCCGCTTCGGTGACCGTCACCGAGTGGATGACCACGTCGTTGAGCGGACGGTCCTGGCGGTCGGTGGCGACGCTCTGCATCTGCTCGACGATGTCGAGGCCCTTCACCACCTTGCCGAACAGCGAGTACTGCGGGGGGAGACCGGCCCCCTGGGGCCCGCTGATGAGGAAGAACTGGCTGCCGTTGGTGTTCGGCCCGGCATTGGCCATGGCCAGCGAGCCGACCTCGTAGCGACCCGGCGCTGGGAGCTCGTCTTCGAACCGGTAGCCAGGGCCACCCCGGCCGGTGCCCTCGGGGTCGCCGCCCTGGCAGACGAAGCCGTTGATGATCCGGTGGAAGACGATGCCGTCGTAGTAGTGGTAGCGAGCCAGGAACACGAAGTTGTTCACGGTCTTCGGTGCCGAGATCGGGTCGAGCGCGATGACGAGCTGGCCGAGGCTCGTCTCCATCGTGGCGGTGTAGCGCTTCGTCGGGTCGATGCCCATCTCGGGAGCATCGGGGAACTTCTGCGCCTTCGGGGACGATCCGTCGGCCGCGGGGAAGGGATGAGGCATCCGGTCAACGTAGCCGAGCGTCCCGGCCGGCCCGAGGGCCAGGTCAGCGCTCGTTGCCCCGCCGCCGTGGTGTCCACGGCCCGGAGCTGCTCTTCAGCCACCGGGGCCACACCGCGTGCTCGGCGGGCACCGCGTAGGGCCCGTCGTAGAAGACGTCACGGATCTCCCGGAAGAACATCCAGAACCCGATCGCGCCGACGAGAGGTGTGATCAGCAGCAGCCAACCGCCTTCGACGAGCGTCAGGTTCCAGGCGGTGTGGAGCCCCACGGCGGCGATGAAGCCCCACCAGGCCAGCGGGCTGAGGCTGGGGCGGTCGTCGGGCTCCCAGGCCTTCACGGCGACGACGACGGCGAGACCGGTCCATGGCAGGTGGCCGAACGGGGTGAGCGCGCTGCGCCACAGCAAGGTGTTGCGGGCGCTGCTGACACTGAGGTCGAGCGCGGCCAGCCCGTAGGACAGGGACTCGAAGACGGCGAAGCCGGCGGCGGACACCATGGCGAAGGCGAGCGCCTGCTCCACGCTGCGGTACTTGCGGGCGAAGATGTAGATCCCGAGGGGCGTGGCGACCTTGGCCGCCTCCTCGACGATGCCGACCCAGAGCACACCGGTGCCCGTGGGGTCGAAGAAGAATCGTGTGCTGAAGATGGCGGTGAACATCGCGCCGAGCCCGCCGCCGATGATCCAGGTGACGTACAGGATGTCGGGTGGCACCGATCGCCCCACCCGGGTCTTGTCCGTCACCCACGTGCTGAAGGCGAGCGGGCCGGCGAGGGCGCCGAGGAACACTGCGGGGGGCACGACCGTCTCGTTGCTGTTCAGGTTGGCCACTGCGAAGAGCGCTCCGGCCACGGTGGCCACGAGGAGCCACACCTTGAACCAACGAGGGACGAGGGGAGACTCCGTCGGTTCGGGCAGGTCGTCTGGCGTGTGGGCCACGAGCAGCGAGCGTAGAAGGCCCCTGCGCAGCATGAGGTGGCCGGACTCGTCGTAGATCGGGTGACCGCCGGTAACCTCACGCTCCGTGTTGGCCGCTCGCAAGCCCAGGTTCGTCGTCGCGTCCGCCCTGACCGGAGCAGCGCTGCTGCTCGTGCTGTCCGCCTGCACGTAGGCCCGAGACGCCGCCCGCAACGACCTGAGTGCGGCCACCTCGGCGGCGGACACGACGGCGACGACGGTCGCCCCTACCACGACGGTTGCGACGACGGCACCGACCACGACCACCGCTGCGACCACGACG
>CAZTVJ010000046.1:0-15454 GCA_964616935.1 uncultured Acidimicrobiales bacterium
GACGTCGTCGCCCGCTTCAAGGGCACCACCGCGCTCGATGCCAACCCGGCCGGGCGCCTCCTCGCCCTCGACGCACCGGTGCGTCTGGTCGATACCCGGGCCGACCCGGGCAGCCCGCAGGTCGCCGGCTCACGATCGGTCGACTTCGCGGCGGTGCAGGGCTCGATGCCCGCCGGCCTGGCCGTCCAGGGGCTCGTGCTGAATGCCACCGCCACGCGCGCGACCGCACCGACCTACCTCACCCTCTTCCCGGGCGGTTCGGTGCCGCCGACGGCGTCGAACCTGAACGTCGTGCCACAACAGGACGCGGCGAACCTCGCCGTGGTCAGCCTCTCGGGCGCCGAGACGCTCGGCGTGTTCAACTTCGCGGGCAGCGTCCACGAGATCTTCGACATCACGGCGCTCGTGCTCGGCTGACCGATGTCGGTGGACGATGGCTCGGCCGCAGGCCGCCTTCGGTATCGTCACGTGCCGTGCAGGTGATCCGCGAGCTCGACGCGTGCGTCCGCCCGGCAGAGGGCAGCGTCGTCACGATCGGTGCCTACGACGGCGTCCACCTTGGTCATCGCGCGGTCATCGACGAGGTTCGCAGGCTGGCCGACGACTTGGGAGCGCAGTCCGCCGTCGTCACGTTCGACCGGCACCCGGCCTACGTGGTGCGTCCCGAGTCCGCACCTCGCCAGCTCACCGACCTCGAACAGAAGCTCGAGCTGCTCGCGGCCACCGGGGTGGACATCACGACCGTCGTCCACTTCGACGAGGCGCGCGCCGCCGAGTCACCCGAGGACTTCGTCGAGACCGTGCTCGTCGGCTGCCTCGGTGCTCGGGCCGTGGTCGTGGGGGAGGACTTCCACTTCGGTCACCAGCGCAGGGGCAATGCCGCGCTGCTCCGCGAGCTCGGTGCCGCGGCCGGCTTCGAGGTGTGGCCCGTGCCGCTGTTGCCGCGGGTCGACGGAGTGGACGAACCGGTCTCCTCGACGGCCGTCCGCCGCGCACTCGCAGGCGGCGAGGTCGATGTGGCCGCGCGCCTGCTCGGGCGACCGTTCGAGGCCCGGGGCATCGTCGTCACGGGGGACAAGCGCGGGCGGCTCCTCGGCTTCCCGACCGCCAACGTCGAGGTCCCCAACCATGTGTGCCTCCCGGCCGATGGCGTGTACGCCGGCTGGTACGAGCGGCCGGACGGCATCGTCCACCCTTGCGCGATCAACCTCGGTCGCCGCCCGACGTTCTACGAGCACGCCGACCACTCACTGCTCGAGGCGCACCTGCTCGACTTCGAGGACGACCTGTACGGCGAGCGGGCCCAGGTGCGCTTCGGTGAGTTCCTGCGCAGCGAGCGCAAGTTCGACGGGGTCGACTCCCTCGTCGCCCAGCTGAAGCACGACATCGAGCACACCCGCGCCGTCACGGATCGACGCCGCCAGTAAGCCCGGCGCCGAGGGAAGCGCCAGCGACGAGGCGCACGCGGCGCGAGGAGGAAGCGCAGCGGACGACGAGCCCGCCAATCAACCCGGCCAGATGACCTTGCCGTCGGCGCCGTAGGCCTGCTGCGCGATCTCGACCGAGTACGTGCCGTCGATGGCCGGCTGCGTGGCGAACACGCCGGCGGCGGTGTACGAGTCGACCTCGGCCTGTAGCAGCTGCGGGTCGATCACGCCGATCGGCAAGCTCCCCCTTGCCTCCTCCACGAGGTCCTTCTCGACCTGCCAGCGGTAGCTTTCGCCCTCCTCGGACAGGAAGTTCTTGTTCCCACCGGCCCGGATGCGCTCGAGGCTGGCGGCCACCGCGCCTGCCGGATCGGCGATGGCATCCTCCATGCCCTTCAGCGAGGCGCGCACGAAGTCCTGCGCCGCGGTGGGGTGCGCGTTGAGGAACGCGTCGTTCGTGTAGAGGATCCCGAAGCTGCCGGGGATGTCGTCGGCCGAGGGATCGAACAGCTGGTACCCGATGCCGGCGCGGTCGAGCTGGCCGGGCTCGTTCGACTTGTAGACCGGCAGGGCGTCGATGGCCTGCTGCAGGTGCACCTTCGGGTCGAACCCGTCGAGCAGGACAACGCGGTAGTCGGCACCTTCCTTCAGGCCCGCCTTGTTGAGCAGCGCCACGAGCGACGGCGGGAGGGCGCCCTTCACGCCGATGGTCTTGCCCCGCAGGTCGGCGAGGGCGGTGACCTTGCCGTCGTCGCGCACCAGGAGGGCGGTGATGTTCGACTTCCCGTAGTCGGCCACGGCGACGAAGCGGGCGCCGTCCTTGGCGAAGTTGAGCATCTCGGTGTAGGAGCCGGCCGAGCTGAACTGCGCCTGGTCGGAGGCCACCAACGGGTAGTTCGCGGTGGAGAAGCTGGACTTCAGCTCGACGTCGAGGCACATCGCGTCGAAGTACCCCTTCTGGTCGGCGACCACGACGTCGACGATGGAGGGCGAGGCGGCGAAGTCGAAGCTGGACAGGTAGGTGATCGTGCCGGCCGCCTTGTTGGCCGCGCACCGAGCCGGCGAGATGCCCTCCGCGGTGACCTGGCCCGTGTCGGCTGGCGCAGCACCCGTGGTCGTGGCGGAGGCGCCCTCGTCGTCGCTGCACGCGGTGAGGCCCAAGCCGACGAACGCGACGAGGGCGAGCAGCACGACAGGCCGGGCGGGTTTCATCGAGTCAGAGCGTGACCTGCGACGGGTGCCAGTGCAAGGCAAGCCGCTCCATGGCTCCCAGCGCCAGGAGGGCGATCCCGCCCATGAAGACAAGGGTGAGGATGCTGGCCCAGAGCTGGTCGACGTCGTTGAAGTTCAAGGCCTTGCGGATGGCGACGCCGAGACCCTCGCTCACGAGCGCGAACCACTCCCCGATCACGGCGCCGACGAGGGCGAGACCGATCGCGATGCGGGCGGCGGCGAACAGGTAGGGGAGCGCGTGGGGCAGCCGCAGTCGCCAGAAGATCTCCCGGCCCTGCGCGTCGACCGAGCGCAGCAGCTCATGGGTGGCCGGGTCCACCGAGCGCAGGCCCATCACGGTGTTGAAGAGGAACGGCACGAGGCACACCAGTGTCGTGATGGCCAAGATGGGGCGCAGTCCGGCGCCGAGCCAGATGACGAAGGCCGGGGCATAGGCGATGATCGGCGTCACCTGGACCAGCACCGCCACGGGTTGCACGGCTCGGTCGAGGAACGGCGAGTACGTCATCGCCGTGCCGGCGACGAGGGCCAGCACGAGCGCGAGCAGCAGGCCGAGCAGGGCTTCGACGCCCGTCACCCAGGCGTTGCGAGCGTAGAAGCCGGGATCGTCGGCGATGGCCCGAAAGATCCGCGAGGGAGGTGGCAGCTCGAACGCCGGGATGTCGAAGACCACGACGGTCAGCTGCCACAACGCGAAGAAGGCGACCAGTCCCAACACGGGGGCCACCAGGGCCCGGGCCCAGCGGAGCGCGCGGCTCACGCCGTCGCGTCCTTCAGTGCACGACGGACCAGCTTGACGTGGTCGAGGAACTCGATCGTCTCCTCCTGCTCACCCGAGCGCGGGCGAGCCAGCTCGACCCGGACCTCGGCGATGATCCGCCCGGGACGGGGCCGCATGACCAGCACCCGGTCGGCCAACACCACGGCTTCGGGCACGTGATGGGTCACGAACACCACGGTGCTGGCGGAGCGTTCCCAGAGGCGCAGGACGAGGAAGCGCATGTCTTCTCGCGTCATCTCGTCGAGCGCGGCGAACGGTTCGTCCATCAGGAGGATCGGGGCGCCGAGCGCGAAGGCCCGCACGAGGCTGACCCGTTGCTGCATCCCGCCCGAGAGCTCGTTGGGATAGGCGTCGAGGAAGTCGCCGAGCCCCACCTCGGCCAGCAGACGCTCCGTCTCGTCCGGGCGCAGCGTGGTGTGGGTCTCCGCGCCCTTGTTCACCTCGGTGAGCAGCCGCACGTTCTGACGCACCGTGCGCCACGGCAGCAGCGCCGGCGTCTGCGGCACCAGGCCGAACTGCTTGCCCTCGCGGGCGTGCTCAGCGGTGCCACCATCCACGACGACGGAGCCGGCGTCGGCGGGGAGCAGGCCTCCGATCACGCGCAGCAGCGTGGACTTGCCGCAGCCGCTCGGCCCGACCAGCGCCACGAACTCCCCCCCGGCGACGGTGAGGTTGACATCGTCGAGGGCGACGACACCCCGCCCGCGCCGGCCGAAGGTCTTGCCGAGGCCCTCGATGCGGATGGCGGGCGCGGTGGCTGGGGCCGCCGGCGACGCACTCACCGGAGGTGGGCGGCCAGGAGTCGTTCGACGTGCTTGGCCAGCACGTCGACCTCCAGGTTCACCAGCGCTCCAGGCCCCTTGGAACCGAGTGTGGTGACGGCCGCGGTATGAGGGATCACGGCGACGTGAAAGGTGTCGTCGGTCAGGTCGAACACCGTGAGGCTGATCCCGTCGACAGCGATCGAGCCCTTCTCGACGAGGTAGCGCATCAGCGCGGTCGGCGCCCGCACCTCCAGGTTCGGAGCCGGCTGCACGAGGACACCGATGGCATCGATGTGACCGAGCACGAGGTGACCGCCGAGCCGATCCTGCAGCCGCACGGGGCGCTCAAGGTTGACCGTGTCGCCGAGACGGAGGGAGCCGAGCGCGGTGCGTCGCAGCGTCTCATCGCTGACATCGGCCTCCCACCAGCCGTCGCCCTGGTCGACGAGGGTGAGGCAGCAACCGTTCACAGCGATCGAATCACCGATCGCGGCCCCATCGATCACGACGTTGGCGGCGAAGCGATGCCGGTCCCCGGCGTGGCCGTCGAAGCGGCCCAGCTCCTCGACGATGCCGGTGAACACGCCGTCGACGCTACCAACGCCCACCCGTCGTAGCGTTGGGCGGGTTCTCGGTGCTCGGCGACCGCGAAGTCGCCCAACGCTGCGGGGGCTGCCCGGTTGACCCGTTCGCCTGGTACCCTGCCTGGGTCCGTTGTGGCTTCTTGCTGCGGCGCATGCTCCCGCCGATGCGGTGGGGGCGACCTCCCCGAGCGGGACGTCCGAGAGAAGCGGAGTTCGTTTGCAGACCAAGTTGACCACCATCGAGGCGCACGGGCGCCACGAGGGCGACACCGGGTCGCCCGAGGTGCAGGTGGCGCTCCTCACCGAGCGCATCAACCACCTCACCGAGCACCTGAAGCTGCACAAGAAGGACCACCACAGCAGGCGTGGCCTGCTCATGCTGGTCGGTCGGCGGCGAAGGATGCTCGACTACCTGAAGGACGTCGACGTCGAGCGCTACCGGGCACTCATCGCCAAGCTCGGGCTCCGCCGCTAGTACCAACCTCTTTCGACAGGGCGGCCCCATGGCCGCCCTGTTGCACAACCTGACACCGAGCGGTCTCGGTCGGTTGTCAGTCGCCGTTCCCCCGGCCCGCCCACCAGGGCCAGCCACGCCGGGGGGTTGTCGACTGGGAACCGCCCTCCCCGCTCCAAACGCCGGCAAGGAGCCGGCGACAGAAAGGAGCATCCGCACATGGCGGATCCCACCAAGGTCTCCGGTCCCATCTCGGGCACCGAGCAGACCCTCAGCTTCGAGACCGGCAAGTTCGCCCTGCAGTCGCAGGGCGCGGTCGTCGCCAGCATCGGCACCACCACGGTGCTCGCCACCGCCAACGCCGCCAATGGCGTGCGCGAGGGCATCGACTTCTTTCCCCTCACCGTCGACGTCGAGGAGCGGGCCTATGCGGCCGGCAAGATCCCGGGCGCCTTCTTCCGTCGTGAGGGTCGTCCGAGCGAGCAGGCCGTCCTGACGTGCCGGCTCATCGACCGCCCGCTGCGCCCGTCGTTCCCCGACGGTTTCCGCAACGAGACCCAGGTCGTGTGCACCATCCTCGGCGCCGACCAGGAGAACCCGCACGACGTCCTGTCCATCAACGCGGCGTCCGCGGCGCTGATGTTGAGCGGCATCCCCTTCGACGGGCCGATCGGCGCCGTGCGCGTCGCCTACAGCCAGGAGGGCACCTGGGTGCCCCACCCCAGCTACGAGCAGGGTGACGAGAGCACCTTCGAGCTCGTCGTGGCCGGCCGCGAGCTGGCCGACGGCGAGGTCGCCATCATGATGGTGGAGGCCGGTGGTTCCGAGAAGGCTGTCGCCTACTACGAGGCCGGTGCGCCGAAGGTGACCGAGAAGGTCATCGCCGACGGGCTCGAGGCCGCCAAGACGTGGATCAAGGAGAGCATCGGGCTCCAGCGCGACCTCGTCGCCGGGGCCGGTGTCCGCCCGACCATGTCGTACACGCCCGTGCTCGACTACGGCGACGACGTGTGGGAGGCCGTCGAGGCCGCCGGCACGCCGGCGCTGGCCGATGCGGTCACCATCGCGCTCAAGGCCGACCGCAACGCCGCCATCGATGCCGCCACTGCGGAGGTGCGGGCCCAGCTGGCCGGTAACACCGATGCCCCCGGCGCCTTCGCCGGTCGGGAGAAGGAGATCAAGGAGGCGATGCGGTCGCTCACCAAGAAGCTGGTGCGCAAGCGCGTCGTAGCCGAAGGCATCCGCATCGACGGGCGCGGCCCCCGCGACCTACGGCCGGTGTCGGCCGAGGTCGGTGTGCTGCCCACCTCCCATGGTTCCGGGTTGTTCCAGCGCGGTGAGACGCAGGTGCTCACCGTCACCACCCTGGCCATGCCCCGGATGAACCAGATGCTCGACACCATCGGGCCCGACACCACCAAGCGCTACATGCACCACTACAACATGGCGCCGTGGGCCAACGGCGAGACCGGTCGGGTCGGTTCACCCAAGCGTCGTGAGATCGGTCATGGCGCGCTGGCCGAGCGGGCCTTGCTGCCCGTCGTCCCCAGCCAGGAGGAGTTCGCCTACTCGCTGCGACTCGTGTCCGAGGTCCTCTCGTCGAACGGGTCGACGTCGATGGCGTCGGTGTGCGCCTCGTCGCTGTCGCTGATGGACGCCGGGGTGCCGATCACGGCGCCCGTGTCCGGCATCGCTATGGGGCTCATCTTCGCCGACGGCAAGTACACCACCCTGACGGACATCCTCGGTGCGGAGGACGCCTTCGGCGACATGGACTTCAAGGTCGCCGGCACCGAGGAGTTCGTGACCGCCCTGCAGCTCGACACCAAGATCGAGGGAATCCCGGCGGACGTGCTGGCCGCTGCCCTCGACCAGGCACGCGAGGCCCGCATGGAGATCCTCGACACGATGAACGCCGCCATCGCCGCGCCACGTGACGAGGTGCGCGAGACCGCCCCGAAGATCGTCAGCTTCACCATCCCGATCGATCGCATCGGCGAGGTGATCGGCCCGAAGGGCAAGGTCATCAACACCATCCAGCAGGAGACCGGCGCCGACGTGAACGTCGACGACGACGGCATGGTGGGCACGGTCACGATCGGTTCCTCCGACAGCCGCAAGGTCGAGGAGGCCAAGCGCCGCATCGAGCTCATCATCAACCCGCCAATGGCGCGCGTAGGCGAGGTGTACACGGGCAAGGTCGTGAACATCACCAAGTTCGGCGCCTTCGTGAACATCCTCCCGGGCCGTGACGGCCTGGTCCACATCTCCAAGCTGGGCCGGGGCAAGCGGATCAACCGGGTGGAGGACGTGGTCGACCTGGGCGACGAGATCGAAGTCCGTGTCGACGACATCGACCCGAACGGCAAGGTCAGCCTCACGCCCATCGGCGACGGCGACGATGCCCCGGCGGAGGGCGAGGCCCCTGCCCCGCGGGCGGAGCGACCCGAGCGCACCACGGCGACGCCGGCTCGTGACGCCGGTCTCGAGACGGTCAGCTTCGAAGAGTCCTTCGACGCCGAGGCTCGCGAGGTCTTCGGTGATCTCGGCCCGTCCGGCGAGACGGCTGTCGCCGAGCGCTCGGGCGACCGGGGCGGCGACCGCCGCGGCGGCGGGCGTCCCCGCCGCCGTTGATCCCACCCACTCCCGTCGTTCTGCGGGCGAGCACCCACATCTGCTGTGGGTGCTCGCCCGCGGTACGCGTCACGGCGACCACGTGAGCGAGGTTCGTCAGACCACGCTGGCGTCGGGCCTGCGCGTGGTCACCGAGCGGATGCCCGAGGCGCACTCGGTCGCGGTCGGTGCCTGGGTCGGCATCGGCGCGCGGGACGAGCCGGCTGAGCTGGCCGGCGTGTCGCACTTCCTCGAGCACCTGCTGTTCAAGGGGACTCTGCAGCGCAGCGCACGGGCGATCGCCATGGCCGTCGACCGTGTGGGTGGCGAGATGAACGCCTTCACCACGAAGGAGTACACCGCGTACTACTCGAGGCTGCCGGCCGAGGCCATCGAGCTCGGCATCGGGATCCTGGGCGATGTCCTCACCGCCCCGGCCCTGCGCGACGACGACGTGGAGAGCGAGCGGCAGGTCATCCTGGAGGAGCTGCACCTCGACGAGGACACCCACGACGACAAGGTGCACATGCTGATCCAGCAGGCCCTGTTCCCGGACCACCCCCTCGGGTGGGAGACGGCCGGCGAGCGGACGACCGTGGCCGCCATCACGGGCGACGACGTGCGGAGCTTCTTCCAGCGCTGGTACCGGCCCGCAGCCATGGTGGTGGCGGCGGCGGGTGCGTTGGACCACGAGCGCGTCGTGGCCCAGGTCGAGGCGAGCTTCTCGACCGCGGCCGGCGGCGAGCTGCCCGTGCGCGTCGCGCCGTCAGGTCGGCTCGGGCCGTCGGCCGTCCAGCGGCGGGCGCTCGAGCAGGTTCACCTGGCCGTGGGCTACCAGGCCGTGGCCCGCGAGGACCCGGCCCGCCCGGCTCTCGAGGTCGTCAACCACGTGCTGGGCGGCGGCATGTCGAGCCGCCTGTTCGACGAGATCCGGGAGCGGCGGGGTCTCGCTTACGCCGTGTACTCCTCCGTCACGGCCTATGCCGACGCCGGATCCTTGATGATCTACGCCGGTACCTCGCCGACCCAGGTCGGCGAGGTGCTCGTCCTGGTCGACCGCGAGCTCGACCGCCTGGTCGCCGACGGCCCGGACGACGAAGAGCTGGAGGTGGCCAAGGGCTACCTCGTCGGGTCCTACCTCCTCGGCCTGGAAGACCCTGGGAGCCGCATGGCTCGGCTCGGGGCGCAGCTCACCTGCCTCGGCCGGGTGCGCTCCATCGACGAGCAGGTCGACAGCTACCGATCGGTGACCCGGCCCGACGTCCAGGCCGTCATCGAGCGGATCTTCGGCCAACCTCGGGTGCTGGCCGGTGTCGGGCCGCTCACAAAGCGGGCGCTCGTTCCTCGCGTCGCCTGACCTAGCGGGGCGGCCCTGACCTGGCCTTGGCTCGGAGGTCGGCGAGATAGCCGCTGTACGGCCAGGACGAGTGGACGATCCAGGTCGCTCCGGCGTCCGCGTACTCCTGCACCGGGACGCCGTCCTGGGCGGTGACGACCACCTCGAAGCCGTCTCGTCGCCCGGTGAACTCGACGACCTTGGCGACGTCGGCGGGTGGCATCGGCTCACCGTTGCTCGAGAGGGGGACGACGCCGTCGTACCGGGCCGCCCGCTCGAAGGGGCGGCGGTTCGGCAACATCCCGGCGACCCAGATGGGAGGCCGGGGCTGTTGTACCGGCAGGGGGTGGAACTGGGCATCGACCCGGTAGCGGGGGCCCACGTGGTCGACGAAGTCGCCAGTCCACAGGGCCGTGATGATCTCCAGGCTCTCGTCGAGCAGGTCGGCCCGCTCCCGGTCGTCGGTAGGGTCGCCGAAGGCGCCGAACTCCTCCGCCGCGGGGTGACCGAGGCCGACGCCGAACACCGCCCGCCCGTTGGTCAGGTGGTCGAGGGTGACGACCTGCTTGGCCAGCACCCACGGCCGCCTCCGGGCGACCGGCGTGACGAGGGGACCGAGCCGCACACGAGTGGCGTACGGAGCCATCGCACCGAGCAGCACCCAGGGGTCGTGGACGTGGAGGAGCTGCTGGCGGTCCAGGTGCAGGTGGTCCCAGACGAACAGGCCGTCCCAGCCGGCGGCGTCCGTCTCGCGGGCGAGCTCGATCAGCTCGGAGGTGGGCCCGATGTTCGGCGTGCTGATGGCGAAGCGCATCCGCCGAGCCTGGCACGGCCAGCGCCGTGGCAGTTCACGCTCCTCCTCGTGGCCGTCCATGGTTTGCTCGCCTGGGTTCATGTCGAGGATCCGCGCGATCGACGCGCGATTTCTCGACTTGAGGCCCCAAACGGCACGCCTCTTGGTGCGGCCGCTGGTTGGTACGGTCGCTGGCGTGACGATCCGGGTCGGGGTGTTCGGAGCGGGTGGCAGGATGGGTGCCACGGTGTGCGCGGCGGTGGCGGCCGATCCCGACCTCGTCCTCGTCGCCGCGGTGGACCCGCAGCATGCCGGCGAGGTCGTGGAGGGCATCGCCATCGCGGCCGAGCCTGATGCGCTGCGAGCGGCGGCCGCCGAGGTGGCGGTGGACTTCACCGTGATCGATGCCGCTCGGGAGAACCTGCGCTGGTGCGCGACGCAGGAGGTGCACGCCGTCGTCGGCACGACCGGCTTCTCGGCCGAGGACCTGGTCGAGCTGGGCGACCGGTTCACGGCCAGCAGCTGCCTCATCGCCCCCAACTTCGCGATCGGGGCCGTGCTCATGATGCGCTTCGCCGAGCTGGCGGCGCCGTTCTTCGAGACGGCCGAGGTGATCGAGCTGCACCACGACGCCAAGGCCGACGCACCGTCGGGCACGGCGATGATGACCGTGCAGCGCATGGCCGCGGCGTCGCCGGACTGGGCGCCGGACCCCACGAAGCACGAGGTGGTGCCTGGTGCCCGCGGTGGCGTGGCTGCGGCCGGGATCCACGTCCACTCGGTGCGCCTGCGTGGGCTCGTGGCGCACCAGGAGGTGCTGCTCGGCACCGCGGGCCAGAGCCTCAGCCTGCGCCACGACTCCTACGACCGCACCTCGTTCATGCCGGGCGTGCTGCTGGCCATCAAGCGGATCGGCGATCGGCCAGGCCTCACCCTCGGCCTGGACGCGCTGCTCGACCTGTAGCGCTAGCGGCAGGCGGTGCTGGTGCCGTGGCGGCGGGCCAGCTCTTCCTTGATGCCCTTGATGCCCGACGTGCTGATGACCTTGTGCGCCCAGAGCAGGTCCTTCTGGGCCTGGATGTTGCCGGCGAAGGCATCGCTGCACAGCTCGGGCTCGAGGTTGGCGGCGGCGAGGATGGCGCCCGTGCAGCCGAGCATGCCGGCGTACGCCGTGATGGCCGCGCTGCCCGTGTAGATCGGGCGGTGGAACTGGGCCAGCTCGTCGAGCAGGCGGGCGGGATCCCCCGTCGAGTCCTTCAGTCCGGCGACCTTGGTCGCCTTCAGGTCCTCGATGCTGATGCCGGGCGGCGACACCTTGGGCCAGTGGTAGGCCAGCACCGGCATGGCGCCCGCCGCATCGACCACCTCGGCATAGAAGGACCGGACGTCGCCGTGGTGGGGTGACAGCGTCAGCGCCCCGGCCGCACCGTGCTCGGCGGCGCGGCGCGTCAGCTGGGGGACGCTCACACCGGCGGCCAAGTTGCCGGTGCCGAGCAGGACCGGGAGATCCGACGGCACGGCCGCCATCACGGCGTCGAGCACCTGCAGGCGTTCCTTCATGGACAGATGGGACGCCTCGCCCGTGCTGCCGGCCACCACGATGGCGCGCACACCGCGACCGGCGAGGTGCCGGGCATGGCTGGCGGTGGCGGCGGCGTCTACGTGACCGTGCTCGTCGAAGAACGTGACGAGGGCGACGGCGACGCCGGTGAACACGGGATGGTTCGTCATCTGTTCGGTCTCCTCGGGGTTGGGTCGGGTGCGCTCATCCGGCGCGGTGGGCGAGCGTGGCGGTGGCTTGGGCACGAGGCTTCACCACGATCTGGTCGATGTTGACGTGCGACGGGCGCGTCGCGGCCCACGCGACGCAGTCGGCCACGTCGCCGGCGCTGAGGGGGGTGAGCCCGGCGTAGACTTGGGCGGCGCGCTCCGCGTCACCGCCGAACCGCACGAGCGAGAACTCGGTCTCCACCATGCCGGGGTCGATCTCGGTGATGCGGATCGGCTTGCCGACCAGCTCCATCCGCAGCACCCGGGTCATGGCGAGGAGCCCGAACTTGGCCACGTTGTAGCCGGCGCCCCCCGGGTACGGCTCGAAGCCGGCGACCGAGCCGAGGTTGACGATGTGGCCGTCGCCGCTGGCTTCGAGCAGGCCGAGCAGCGCCTTGGTCATGCGCAGGACGCCGAGCACGTTGGCCTCGAACATCCACGCCCATGCGGCCTCGTCGGCCCCCGCGATCGGGTCGAGGCCGAGGGCGCCGCCCGCGTTGTTGACGAGCAGGCGACACGCCGTGAGCGGCGCGACGAAGCGCTCGACGGATGCCGGGTCGGTGACGTCGAGCTCGTGGGCGGTGGCACCGATCTCGGCGGCGAGCGCCTGGAGGCGGTCGGTGCGGCGGGCGCCGATCACCACCTCGAAACCCTCCGTGACCAGGCGGCGGGCGGTGGCGGCGCCGATGCCGGACGACGCCCCCGTCACCACGGCCACCCCCCGGTCCATCGCTCGACCCTACTGCGCGGTGAGGTGTTGTTCCGCAGGCCTCACGGCTTCGGAGGAGGCGTCGCGGTGGCTCCGCGACGGAAGCTCTGCGCCATCGTGAGCAGCACGAAGGCACCGACGATCCACCACTGGTAGCGCTGGATGAAGTCGAGCACGACCCCGAGCGGTTCCTCCAGGGCCTTGCCGAGGAACCAGAACGCGACGAGGCGCACGACGATGCCGAGGGCGACGAGCACTGCGTAGCGGCGGGGTGCGATCTTGGCTGCGCCGGCCAGCAGGCACACGAGGTTGCTGCCCGGCATGAGGACGACGAGGGGCGACTTCACCTTGGCGAACGCCTTCTCGGCCCACCGGATGCTGGCCGGCAAGCCGCCGGCCTGACGTGCGAGCCAGCGCATCCCGACGGCGCCGTACCAGCGGCCGAGGAGGTAGAAGGCGATGGCCGGGATGAGCAGGCGGACGAAGCCCACGAGGTAGTAGGGGAGCGGGTCGATGCCGGCCGCCACGGTCAGGAGCAGGTGGCGGATCCGGGCCGAGAGGGCGATGAGGAGGACGGGTCGGTCGTTGACCAGCGTCGCCGACAGGATCGTGCCGACGTTCGAGGCGACGATGAGCACGCCGATCACCCCGAGCAACGTGCTGAGGCGCGTGCGGTGGCCGCGCGGGCGTACGAAGCCGGACGGACCGTCGTCGTCAAGCGGTACTGGTGGCGCGAGATCGATCGCCGGCAGCGGCGTACCAATGGGCGGGGGGAGGGGAGTGTCGTCCTCGGGACCCGCCTTCATGGCCTGCACCGTAGATCCGCCGACCCGGGCCACGGGCATCGCACACGGCCCTTCCGGCGTCGCCGCCGGACCCAGGTTGGCTTCGACCGGCGCCCCACACCAGGTGCCATGCTGTGAGAGCAGGGGCGGCACCGGCTGCCGAGCCGCGCCTGCGGCCGGGGTTTCGGTCCGTCGGGATGGAGGATCGCCATGAAGGGTTTGATGCAGGCCGCGCCGCTCACGCTCGTGCACTTCTTCCACCGCGCCGAGCAGCTGTTCTCGGACAAGACCGTCACGACGGCGACGGCGACCGGCCGGGAGCGGATCTCGTACGGCCAGTGGGCCGACCGCACGCGACGCCTCGGCGGCGTTCTCGACCTCCTCGGGGTGAGTGAGAGCGGCCGCGTGGGCACGTTCGCGTGGAACAGCGGCCGACACCTCGAGCTCTACTTTGCCGCGCCCTGCAGCAACCGGGTGCTGCACACCCTGAACATCCGGTTGTTCCCGGACCAGCTCACGTACATCGCGAACCATGCCGAGGACGAGGTCATCTTCTGCGACCGGTCCCTGGCGGCTCTGCTGTGGCCCCTGCTGCCCTCGATGTCGACCATCAAGCACCTCGTCGTGATGGACGACGGCAAGGGCGAGGTGCCGCGCGACTCGAACGGCATCACCGTGCACGACTACGAGGGGCTGCTCAGCCAGGCCCGGCCGGTCCGGTTCCACGTCGACGACGAGAGCCGGGCCGCGTCGATGTGCTACACGAGCGGCACCACGGGGAACCCCAAGGGCGTCGTCTACTCGCACCGCTCGACCTACCTGCACACGTTGGCGGCGATGACGGTCGATTCCATCGGAGTCCGGGAGGCCGACACGATCTTGCCGGTCGTGCCCATGTTCCACGCCAACGCCTGGGGGTTGGCCTACGCCGCGGCCGGGGCGGGCGCGAACCTCGTGATGCCCGGGCCCGACCTCAGCCCGAGGGCCATTGCCGACCTCATCGTCGAGGAGCACGTCACCGTGGCCGCGGGCGTGCCGACGATCTGGATGGGCACCTTGCCCGAGCTGGAGGGCCGGGACACGAGCAGCCTGCGCGCCGTCGTCTGCGGGGGTTCGGCGGTGCCCAAGGCGCTGTCCGAGTCGTACCGGGAGCAGATCGGGCTCCCCATCCTGCAGGCATGGGGCATGACCGAGACGAGCCCGATCGCTTCCGTCGGGTGGACCAAGAGCATGGCCAAGGACCGCACGGCCGACGAGATGGTCGATCTGCGAGCGGCACAGGGCATCGCTTCGGTGGGTGTGGACGTCCGGGTGGTCGAGCCGGGGACCACGGATCCCCTCCCATGGGACGGGGAGGCGAGCGGCGAGCTGCAGGCGAGGGGCCCCTGGATCGCCGCCACCTACTACGACGATGATCGGGCTGGCGAGTCGTTCACCGAGGACGGCTGGTTGCGCACCGGCGACGTCGCCACGATCGATCCGGACGGCTACATCCGCCTCGTCGACCGCACAAAGGACCTGATCAAGTCGGGTGGGGAGTGGATCAGCTCGGTCGAGCTGGAGAACGAGCTCATGGCCCATCCGAAGATCGCCGAGGCGGCCGTCATCGGGGTCGCCCACCCCCGGTGGGCCGAACGGCCTCTTGCGTGCGTGGTGCTGAAACAGGGACAACTGTTGTCGAAGGAGGAGGTGCTCGACTTCCTCTCCCAGAAGGTGGCCAAGTGGCAACTCCCCGACGACGTGGTCTTCATCGACGAGGTTCCGAAGACGTCGGTCGGTAAATTTTCGAAGAAGGACTTGCGTTCGCGCTTCGCGGACTACGTCCTCCCCACCTGAGATCGAGGCTCTGCACGCGCGTGTCCGCTTCCCCGCTTCCCAGCCAGGCCGACCCTGGCGGCTCGTCCATGGAGGAGCGCGGCCTCGGGGTCGTGCAGCCCATCTCGATGGCGGCCCGGCGACGGGGTCGTGCCCTCTCCGCCGATGCACCGTTCGAGGAGGTGCTCACCTCCGCCAAGGCAGGGTTCCCGAGCGCGTTCGAGCTGTTGTTCGCCCAGCTGGGAAAGCCGCTTGCCGCCTACTTCCGCTCCCAGGGCGCCGCCGACCCGTCGGGGTCGGCCAACGACGTCCTCCTGCGAGTCTTCCAGGGCATCGGACGCTTCGATGGCGACGAGAGCCAGTTCCGGGCCTGGGTGTTCACGATCGCCC
>CAZTVJ010000047.1:0-4078 GCA_964616935.1 uncultured Acidimicrobiales bacterium
CGCGATTGGCTTCGCTCAACACGACACCGCCGGCCGCCGCGATGACCCCGGGTTCCGACTGCACGAGTGCATCGACGAGCACGTCGGTCTCGAGCGCCCTGAAGGCAGGCTCGCCGTCGGTGGTCCAGATCTCGCGGACGGTACGACCAGTTCGCTCCTCGATCATCTCATCGGAGTCGTAGAGCGGACGGCCGAGTTTGACGGCGAGTGCTCGCCCCACGGTCGACTTGCCCACGCCCATCATGCCGACGAGCACGAGATGGCGCGACGCGTTCACGACAGCGATGCCGTGAACGCCTCGGCGTTGCGGACGAACTCGTCGACCGAATCGCCACCGAACTTGCGCTGTGCCTCGCCAGCGAGCACGAGGGCCACCATGGTCTCGGCAACCACACCCATTGCCGGGACCGCCGTGACGTCGGTTCGCTCCTTGAACGACACGGCGGACTCCTTGGTCTCGGTGTCGACCGTTTCCAGTGTTGGCTTGTTGAGCGTGGCGAGGGGCTTCATCGCGGCGCGCACGACGAGCAACTCACCCGTGGAGATGCCACCCTCGGTACCGCCGGCGAGCGTGCTGCCGCGTCGATAGACCTTGGCGTCGGCGTCCCACGAAATCGGGTCGTGAGCGACGCTCCCACGTCGCCCAGCGACCTCGAACCCATCGCCGATCTCGACGCCCTTGACGGCCTGGATGCTCATGATGGCCTGGGCGAGGAGCGCATCGAGTTTGCGGTCCCAGTGAACGTGGCTGCCGAGCCCGACCGGCACCCCGAAGCCGAGCACCTCGACCACACCGCCGAGCGAGTCGCCGTCCTTGGCTGCAGCCTTGATCTCGGTGATCATCGCCTCGCCGGCATCGAGATCGAAACAGCGCACCTCGTTGTCGTCGACCCGATCGAGCTGATCGGGTGTGGGACGCACCGCACCGCGAGGTACCCGAACATCACCCATCTGGATGACGTGCGAGATGATGTCGACGCCCAACGGTTTGAGCAAGGCCTTGGCCACCGCGCCGGCGGCCACGCGCGCAGCGGTCTCTCGGGCACTTGCTCGCTCCAAGACGTCGCGGGCATCGGTGAAGCCGTATTTCTGCATGCCGGCCAAGTCGGCATGGCCCGGGCGAACCTGCGTGAGGGGATCCTTCGTGGCACCCGGTGCCGGGCTCATCTCCTCGTGCCACTTGTCGCTGCGGACCCACTCGGTGTTGCCGATCTCGATGGCCACCGGCGAGCCGAGGGTGCGTCCATGGCGAATGCCGCCGAGCAGGGTGACGTCGTCCTGCTCGAACTTCATGCGGGGGCCACGACCGAAGCCCAGCCGCCGGCGCGCCAGCTCACCCTGCACCTCCTCGACCGTGATCGGGAGCCCGGCCGGCAGGCCTTCGACGATGACGACGAGCGCCTTTCCGTGGGACTCCCCAGCGGTGAGGTAGCGGAGCATCCGCCCAGCGTACCGGGCTGGCTCGGCGGGCTCGGGAGCTCAGGCGCCGAGCAGCCCGGCCAGGGCGAGGGCGAGGACCGTGCCGGCCGCGAGGGCCGGCCCGAACGGGATGCCGGCGTGGCGATCCCGGGCGTGCAACGCCACCGGCACGGCGATGGCCGCACCCACGAGCGAGCCGAGCAGCAGGCCCCACAGCACCAAGGCGAGCGAGACCGAGCCGAGGTAGAGGCCCAGCAGCACGCCGAGCTTCACGTCGCCGAACCCGAGCCCGGCGGGGCTGACGAGGTGCAGCGCGAAGAGGACCCCGCCGAAGACGGCGGCGCCAACGAGCGACGTGGCGATGCGGTTGGGATCGCCGTCGAGCAATGCGGCCGCCGACAGCAGGACGAACCCGATCGCGATCGATGGCAGGACGATGCGGTCGGGCAGCCGTCGCTCGCGCAGGTCGATGACGCTCAGGACGACCAGCACCGGGGCCAGGAACAGACGAGCCGGGATGTCCCACCCCGAGGGCGCCGTCAGGACGAGCACGACTGCCACTACGACCATGACCGCGGCGGCGAGCAGCCTCACCCCAGTCGGGCCCGCGCCGCCGCCCGCATCACGTCCACCGGCGCGTCGACGCCGGTCCAGAGGCGAAAGGCGTGGGCGGCCTGGTGGACGAGCATGCCGACCCCGTCCACCGTCGTGGCCCCGGCGGACTGGGCCGCCACGAGCCACGCCGTTTCCACCGGGTGGTACACGAGGTCGATGACCACCTGACCGGGGTGGAGCAGCGCGGGATCGCAGGGCAGGTCGCCCGTGCCACCCATGCCCACCGACGTCGCGTTCACGACGATCGCCGCCGCCGAGATGTCGTCGAACGAACCGACCCGCCCTGCAGGGCCGGCCAGCTCGGACGCGATGAGACTCCGCCCAGGCGTCCGGTTGACGACCACCACGTCGGCCGCGCCGGATTGCGCGACTGCGGCGACCACCGCCCGTGCGGCGCCGCCGGCACCGAGGACCACGACCGTGGCCTCGACCACGTCGACGCCGTGATCGACCCGCAACGAGTCGATGAACCCCGCGCCGTCGGTGTTGTGCCCCTCCAGCGTCCCCTCGGGCCGGACCACCACGCAGTTGACAGCACCCAGGTGGGCGGCGGCTGGGTGCACCACGTCGCAGACGCGGGCGGTCACATCCTTCAGCGGCATGGTGATCGACAGCCCACCGAAGCCGAGCGCCGCCGCACCGCGCAGTGCTGCCTCGGCCCGGGTTGCGTCCACGTCGAACGCGGCGCAGGCCCAGTCCATGCCGAGGGCTGCGAAGGCTGCTCCGTGCAGGACCGGTGACAGGGAGTGGCGCACCGGTGAACCAAGCACCGCGACGAGCCGTGTTGTGGCGGCGATGTCGGTCAAGGGCCGGCTACGGGATGGCGCCGTTGGCCTTGGCCTTCGCCACGTTGGCCTCGTGCTCGGCCAGCGTCGTCGCGAAGGCGTGCTTGCCCGTGGCCTTGTCCATCAACACGTAGAACAGCCAGCCGCAAGGCTTGCCGCTGGGACAGGCCTTCGGGTCAGGGTTGGCTGCCGGGTTCAGCGCCGCCTGGATGGACGCCCGGCCGGGGTTCGCGATGGGGGTGGGCGGCAACCCACCGACCTTGTAGGTGTTGTACGGAGAATCCAGCGCCTTCAGCTGGTCGAAGGGCAGGTTCGGGTCCTGGCCGTAGTAGAGGGTGGCGTCGATCTGCAGGGGGATCTTGGCGGCGAGACGGTTGTAGATGACCCGGGCGATCAGGGCGCGGTCCTCGTCGACCTTCGCCTCCCGCTCGATCATCGAGGCGACCGTGAGCACCTGGTAGGGCGAGTAGCCCACCTTCTGCGGGGCGAGGTCGATGCCTTCCTTCAGGCCTACTCGGTCGAGCAGCTGCACCATGCGGCGCACCACCGATGCCTCGTCCTCGTTGCCGGCCACCTGGTAGGTGTCCGGGAACATCAACCCCTCGAGGCTGGTGACGCCCTCGGGCTGGAACTGCGAGCGCACCTGACCCGACGCCGCCGCCGTGAGGAACTTCTGCGCCTCGAGGCGGGGCACGTCCTTCTGGAGACGTTGGGCCACCTGGTTCACCGTGTAGCCCTCGGGGAAGGTGACCTTGATGAACGTCTGGGCCGGCGGCGTCTCCAAGATGTCGAGGAGGTTGCCCATCGAGTCCTTCGGCTTCAACTGGTAGTACCCGGGGTTGAGCACCACCTCGCCCTGACGCTCGGCGTACCAGCGGAACACCGCGGCACTGGTGATGAAGCCCTGACGCTCGAGCCGGTCGGAGAGCGTGTCGAGCGTCTCGCCGGCGTTCACGGTGAAGTTCACCGGCTTGCCCGGCTCGCCGGGAGGGTTGAGCTGGCGCACGAACCAGAAACCGACCGCGCCGACCACCAAGATCATGACGACGAAGATGGCGAGCAGGCCGAACCCGATGAACTTCGGCCACCGCCGCTGCTTGCGGACCGGTTCACCCTCGAAGACGTAGAGCGCGTCCGGTTCGTCCCAGGGGTCGGGGCGCCAGTCCTCCAGCGTGCCGCCGCTCCTACGCTGGCTCACGGGTTCGGCCGCCCGTCCAGCCAGGCCTGGAGCATGACCGCGGCGGCCACCTTGTCGACGA
>CAZTVJ010000048.1:0-2045 GCA_964616935.1 uncultured Acidimicrobiales bacterium
ACACCGTGGCCTCGACCCGATGGCCGGCGCCCGTGTCACCGTGGAGGTCGCCCAGCAGGTACCGGCCCATGCCGTCCCGCTCCCACAGGTGGTGGTGCGGGTCGATGATCGGCAGCTCCGGATCGAGCGCGGCCTCGGTGCGCCGCGCCAGCCACGCGTCGTCCCAGACGTACATGGCCCGAACGTACCGGGCGGCCGGCTCTGCGCGCCGGGTGGTAGGCAGGATCATGACCTCGGCGAACGACCGTCACCTGGCAGAGCTCCTCGAAGGCCCCACGGTGCCGATGGCCAGCATCCCGGTGGGCGATGGTGGCCCGACCGGGGTCTTCACGATCTGGTACCGGGGTTCGCTCCTGAGTCTCGGACGGTCGACGAAGGAGCCGAGCGAGACGGGGAACAAGCAGGCCGACGCAGTGGCCACCCGGCTGCGCATGGTGCTGCGCCAGCCCCACCTCACCATCCAGCGGGCGATCGCCGACCACTGGCCGAAGGACTTCGGGAGCGCGCCGGGACCGACCAACCAGAAGCGGGTCTCGTACCTGCTGAAAGCACATGCCGAGTGCCGGATCGTGAGGCTGGCGTCGGGGGCGGAATCCCAAGCGCTGTACGACGAGGTGAGGGAGCACCTGCTCATCACCGGGCTGCCGCTCGCCGACCAGGGGTGACGGTCGGCCGTTCGCGGTCGGGCGGCGCGCTCCGTCTAGGCCGGAAGGTCGGTGACGCCAAGGTCGAGCGTCGTCTGGTGCTCGACCGGGCGTGATGCGTGGCTTGTCACTGAGAACACGTCCTCGATGTCGTCGATCGCGGTGGCACCCTTGCGCGCCAGGGCCTCGTTGCCCGGCCCTGCCCCGGGCCCCAACCACACGGCGACGCGGCCGAACTGCCGCCGCAACGCCTCGACGGCTCCGCTCCAGGTGCCACCCCGGCCGTCGTCGGCGGCGACGACCAGTGTCACGTCGGCCAAGGCGTAGATGAGCTTGTTGCGGCCCATGGCATTCCCCGCGGTGAAGCCGGCCTCGGGTGCGTACGGGCTCACGAGCGTCAGGGCGTCATCGAGGACTGCTTGGCGGACATCGGGACGTCGACCGACGCGGCGAAGACCTTCCGACGGCACGCCGACGACACGCCCACCCGATCGCAGAGCGGCGGCCATCGACGTCTGATCGACGCCGCGAGCGAGTCCCGAGATGACCTGGTGACCGAGCTCCACGGCTCGCTCGGCGGCCGCGATGGCAACGGCGGCGCCTTTGTCATCCACGTCGCGAGACCCGACAACGCCCAGGCCGCCCGCCGTCAACCCGTCGAGCGGGCCGGCGACGTAGATGGAGGCCGGGCAGGCGCTAGCGAGGATGGCGAGACGCTCGGGAAAACCCGGAGCAAGGCTCGACAGCACACGGATGCCCGACTCCTCGAGCCGCTCCCGCTCGATGGCGAAGGCCGTTGCCGCATCGAGCAGGGCCGCGACCCTGTCGCCCATGGCCTGGTCGACGCTGGCCCGATGAGCGATCGCAAGTCCGTCGAGGCCGAGGAGCTCGGACGGGTCGGGGACGGCTTCGAGGAGCGACCAATACTCAGCCGCCTTCAGGGGTTCGGCCCCTGCCGGGCTGAGCCGGTTCACGAGCAGCAGTGCAGCGAGCTCCCGATCGTGGTCGCCCATGGCTTCATCCTGCCGCACTCGCAAGAGCTACGGGGAACACCGGTCCCGAGCCGGCGAGGCGAAGTAGTCGACCGACGATGGTCAGTGTCCAGCGCGAGTCGACGATGTCGTCAACGAGGAGCACCGGACCTGCTGGTACCTGGTCAGCGACGCGGAAGGCCCGGGCGATGTTGCGGACCTGTTGGGCACTGTTCTGCATCGTCTTCTGAGGTGCGGGTGTGCCCACGACGCTGGTCACCTCGAGCAGAGGCAGCCCGAGCGCCATGGCGACACGTCGAGCGAGGTCGGAGACCAGCAGCTCATGGTGGCGCGATGGCACGCAGGTGACCCAGGTCGGTGGCGGCTGCGGGTCCCACGATCGGACCATCGTGGCGAGGCCGTCGACAAG
>CAZTVJ010000049.1:0-5284 GCA_964616935.1 uncultured Acidimicrobiales bacterium
AGCGTGGTGCCGGCGCTGGTGGCAGCGGGCGCGGCCGTCAAGGTCGCCCCGGCAGCGTCCGCAGCAGTAGCAGCGACCCGGCCCGACCTCGTCGTGATCCTGACCGACGACCAGCGGCTCGACGACCTGGCGGTGATGCCGACCGTCCAAGCCGAGCTGGTCGCACGAGGCACCAGCTTCCGCAACGCGTTCTCGGTCAACGCGACGTGCTGCCCGAGCCGATCGGCCACGCTCACGGGGCGCTACTCGCACAGCAACGGCGTCTACACCAACGGCACGGACTGCCACGGTCCGCAGGGCTTCGACGACCGCACCACGATCGCCACGGTGCTCCGCGGCGCTGGCTACCGCACCTCGCTCGTCGGCAAGTACCTGAACAGCTACCAGACGGCGTCGATCCCGCCGGGCTGGTCCGACTGGCATGCCTTCTCGGGCGACTACGACAACTCGGGCGGCGCCTACTACGACTACGAGCTCAACAACAACGGGACGCTGCAGTCCCACGGCGCTACCGCCGCCGACTACTCGACGGACGTGCTGGCCGCCGCCAGCGACACCTTCATCCGCAACACCCCTGCAGGGCAGCCGCTGTTCTTGATGTTCGCTCCGTTCGGTCCCCACGGCGGCATGAAGCCGGCGCCCCGCCACCGCGGCGTGTTCGACGGCATGGTCATCCCGCACGGGCCGGACTTCAACGAGGCCGACGTCTCCGACAAGCCCGCCTACATCAGATCGCTCCCGCTGATGACCGCCGAGGAGATGCGCGAGCGGGACATCGAGCGCCGGCGCACTCGCGAGACGTTGCTGTCGGTTGACGACGCGGTCGCGACGGTGTTGAAGGCGCTCCGCGACACCGGCCGGCTCGCGAACACGCTGGTGCTGTTCGAGTCCGACCAGGGGTTCTCTCGGGGTGAGCACCGCTACTACGAGCGCAAGCTCGCTCCCTACGAGGACGTCATCGCCATCCCGTTCGTCGCCCGCTTCGACGCGCTCGGCCAGCCCGCTCGGACAGTGGACGCACTGGCGGTCAACATCGACGTGGGCACGACGTTCGCCGAGCTGGCGGGCACGACGTTGCCCGGCAGTGAGGGTCTTAGCCTCCTCCCACTGCTCTCCGGCGCGGCCGCGCCACCGCGCAACGAGGTGCTGATCGAGCACGTCCAAGCCGGGGACCCGGTCCCCACCTACTGCGCCGTCCGGACGATGACGCGCAAGTTCGTCCGCTACCAGACGGGAGAGCTGGAGCTGTACGACCTCGTGAAGGACCCGTACGAGGTGCAGAACAGCGCGACCGATCCCACCTACGCCGTCGATGTCGCGGCGCTCGATGCCAGGGTGCGCCTGCTGTGCCACCCACCATCGCGGTTGACGCCGGTGCTGCCGTACCGTCTGTTCGACACTCGGGCCGGCGGCGCCCCAAGCGCTGAGGCGGTGGCCGCGGGAACGACCTACGTCACCAAGGTCGTCGGCACAGGATCGCCGCCCGTCCCAGCCAACGCCGTTGCGGTCGCGATGACGGTGACGGCCACCGGGGGCAACGGCGTGGGCTACGTGACGGTGCACCCCACCGGATCACCGCTGCCGGACGCCTCCGTGCTCAACTTCGCTCCTGGCGAGACGGCGCCGAACTTCATCATCGCCCCGATCGGCGCCGACGGGAAGGTCTCGTTCTTCGTCGGTGGCGCGAGCACGCACCTCCTGGCCGACGTCACCGGCGCGTTCGTGCCCATCACGGGCCGGGCCTCGACCACGGGCCGCTACCAGGCCCTCACCCCGGCACGGCTGCTGGACACGCGCTCGGGCATCGGTCATTCGGGCCCGAAGCCGGCGGCAGCCGCGGTCGTGCCCGTCGCGGTCCTCGGTCGTGGGGGCGTTCCCAGTGGCGGTGTGTCGGCCGTTGCGCTCAACATCACCGCTGTCGACGCCACGGCCCCCGGCTTCGTCACGGCCTACCCGGGTGGGACGTCGCTGCCGCTCGCCTCGAACCTCAACCTCACGAGATCCGGCCAGATCCGGGCGAACCTGGTGGTGGTCCCGGTCGGGGCGGACGGGAAGGTCAACCTGTTCACCCAAGCGGGGACACACCTCGTCGCCGACGTGGCCGGCTACTTCACCGACGCCTCGGCGGCCGCCTCCAGCTCGGGTCTGTTCGTCCCGGTGCAGCCGATCCGCCTTCGTGACACGCGCACGATGCCGCCGATCGGGCCGGTCGGGCCCGGTGGCTCCCTCGACACGACGGTCACGGCCGGGGCCCTTCCCGCCAGCGCCGCTGCGGTGCTGTTGAACGTGACGGCGCTCGGCGCCACCGCACCCGGCTACGTCACCGTGCACCCGGCCGGCGGCGTGCGGCCGCCGACATCGACGCTCAACCTCGAGTACCGCTGGCAGACCATCCCGAACGCCACCGTTGTCCGGCTCGGCCCGAGCGCGAGCTTCACGGCCTTCACCGAGAGCGGCACGTACTTTCTGTTCGACGCGTGCGGCTACTTCAGCAGCTGACGCCGCAGCCTTGACGTCACGTCGACGAGCCTATGTAGGAAGCGTTACGGGGGCTACTGATACCGTCGTGGCATGAAGACGATCACCATCACGATCCCTGAAGAGCTCGATGATGCGGCGGCCAGCGAAGCGCGGCGGCGAGGGATCTCGAAGTCCGAGCTGATCCGGGTCGGATTGAGGGCGCTTCTGCCGGCGCGGGCAGGCGGGAGCGAGGATCCGTGGATCGGCCTATCGGGCTTCGCCGGCGCCGGACTCGCGACGGCGCG
This sequence comes from uncultured Acidimicrobiales bacterium, assembly GCA_964616935.1. GTDB lineage: Bacteria > Actinomycetota > Acidimicrobiia > Acidimicrobiales > Ilumatobacteraceae > CAZTVJ01. The sequence continues at coordinate 2,766 of CAZTVJ010000049.1, forward strand.
TGGGGAGATCGATGAGGTCGTGTACCGGTCGTGAAGTTCGCCGACACGAGCTGGTGGGTGGCCTGGTCGCTCCCGGGTGATGGCCGACATTCCGATGCCATCGCCGTGCTCGCACAGCTTGGTGCCACGGAGATGGTCCTGACGACGAATCTGATCATCGGGGAGACCTGGACGTTCCTTCGGCGCAAGGACGGACACGGATCGGCGGTGGCCTTCCTCGACCGTGTCCGCTTGCTCGCTGACGCAGGCAGGCTGACCGTTCATCGCGTCGAACCCGAGCAGGAGGACCGCGCGTGGACCTGGCTCCGACGCCACGACGAGCGCGCGTACTCGTTCGTCGACGCGACAAGCTTCCAGGTCATGCAGGGACGACGCATGCGAGAGGCGCTCGCGTTCGACCAAGACTTCGCTGCGGCCGGCTTCGTCGAGCTACGACCCTGATCACCTTCGCCGCGTCGGGTGAGTGCCCGCCCGAGTGGCGGTCTGATGGCTTTCGATGCCCCGCGCCAGCATGAGCGGTCGAGCCCCGGCTCCGGCATCACTGACCACGAGGAGCGAGCATTGCGAGAGATGGACTACGCCGATCGACAGGACGCCGACGACATCCAGGTGGTCTGGGACAACGACGCGTTCGCCTTCCTCGCCGGGGACTGCCCGCCAACCGCGCACCCCAGCCTGTGGCGCTAGGGCCAGCTCTGCGTGGGTGCGCATCCAGTTCCAGATGACGCCAGGGACCGAGTGTCCCGTGGAGATGAACTTCTACTTCCCGCCGCGGCGGGCGCTGTGCATGGCCGAGAACGCCTTCGCGTCTCACCAATGGCCGATGTGGGGGACCGACCGGATCATCACGTTCCTGTCCCAGCAGCGCGACCTCTACGCCTACCTGCACGACCAGACCCTGCGGATGCTGAACGCGGGGCTGACCGGCATCGAGATCGCCGAGGCGATGGAGCTGCCGCCCGCGCTCGAAGCCTCCTGGCACACGCACGGGTACTACGGCTCGGTCAGCCACAACGTGAAGGCCATCTACCAGCGTTACCTGGGTTGATTCGACGGCAACCCGGCGAGCCTCTGGCAGCACCCGCCCGTCGAGAGCGCCAAGCGCTACGTGGCCTGCATGGGTGGGGCGGACGCCGTCGTGCACAAGGCTAAGGGGTACGCCGATGCGGGCGATCTCCGCTTCGCCTCCGAGCTCCCAACCACGTGGTGTTCGCCCAGCCCGACCACGCTGGTGCCCGAGAGCTGCTGGCCAGCGCTTACGACCGGCTCGGGTGGGGCGCCGAGAACGGCATCTGGCGGAACTTCTACCTGATGGGCGCCTACGAGCTGCGCAGCGGCATCATGGAGGCCGCGCTGAAGGCGGCCGGGTCGCCCGACATGCTTGCTGCGCTGAGCGTCGACCAGCTGTTCGACGCCGTCGCCATCCGCATCGACGGGCCACGGGCGTGGGACGAGCAGCTCGCCGTCGACTGGCACTTCACCGACCTGGGTCACACCTACCGCACCGAGCTGAGCAACGGTGTCCTCATCCAGGACGTCGACCCTGCGGCCGGTGGCGCGGCGCCCGATCTGTCGGTCACGCTGACCACGGTGGAGCTGCTCGGCCTCCTCGGCGGCGGCCTCGACGGTATCGACCACACGGGTGACCTCGCGACGCTCTCGCGCCTCCTGGGGCTGATCGACGCCCAGGCCGAGGACTTCGCCATCGTCACGCCGCTGCTCTAGCCAGGTCCTCGCCGTCGAACGAAGCAGACTGAGGCCGTGACCCGGCTCGATCTCGATCGGATCCGCGTGGCCGTCGGCGTCATCGATCGATGCTTCCTCGACACGCCACAGTACGAGTGCTGCTCGCTCGGCGAAGGCTGGGATGCACGGTCACCCTCAAGCTCGACGGTGACGGAAGCACGAGATCGGGATGGGGCTTGCTGCCGCGAGCGCGCCCGATGGCTTGTCCGTCAGGCGCGCTCTACATGTACAGATTCGGCATGCCGCGCCAACGCTTGGATGTCGTCGATATCACCGGTGAGGACGGTGCCGCCGGGTTCGGCGGTGGCCACGACGACGGCGTCGACCGCGGAGCCCCGTCGGGCCTGGGTGCGGAGGGCCGCGGCTCGTCGTGCTCGCGTTTCGCTGACGCGTTCGTCGATTGAGCAGATCTTGAGGAAGCGGGCGGTGTTGGCGTCCCGATCGGCTCGACCATGGAGTGATTCGACGAGGACGACCGACGGTACGAGCGCCGGCCAGAGGCCTTCCCGGCGTAGCGCCGCAATGAGCGCGAGCGATCGGGTCGATCGCTCGGCGAGGCGGGTGACTCCACCGCTGTCGAGGACGAGCACGCTCAGCTGGCGCGCGAGCCAGTGCGATCGCGGATCCCGTGCACGACGGCTTCAGCGCGTGTCCGGTCGCGAGCGCTGGGCTGGCCGACCTCCGCAGCGAGCTCGGCGAGGTAGCGATCGGTGTTCTCGATCAGTACCTGACGCTCGATCTCCGCTCGGACCGCGTGCTGGAGCAGCTCCGAG
>CAZTVJ010000050.1:0-4089 GCA_964616935.1 uncultured Acidimicrobiales bacterium
CACAGCGCGGTCACGGGAGCTCGGCGGCACAAATTCACCGACGTGACTCTTTTCACGGACCCGGGGGATGTCCTAACGTTCCCGTAGCGGTCCGTTCACAGAGCCACGAACACGACGCGAGCAGGTGAGGCAGTTCAGGACAGCAGGGCTCTGGCGAGGGCGCCGCTCCGCTCGACCGGATGGCTCCGAGGTTTGGGGCCACCCGGGTGACGCGCCCGCTCGTCGGGCCGCGCCGACAGGGCTGGTGCCGTCGGGGGGTCGGCACCAGCCCTGTACGCGTCTCGGCTCGGTTCGGCCGCCAGGGCCGCCGGCCGTGCTCGGCCATAGGGTGCCCGGCGTGGGTCGCCGCTACGACACCGTCTCGTTCCTGTCCGACTTCGGCACCACCGACGAATTCGCCGGTGTGGTGAAGGCCGTGATCCGCGACATCGCCCGCCACGTGGTGGTCATCGACCTCACGCATGACATCGCCCCCCACGACGTGCGGGCCGCCTCGCTCGCCCTCGTCCGGTCCATCCAGTACGTCCCCTCCGGCGTCGTGCTCGCCGTCGTCGACCCTGGCGTCGGTACAGAGCGACGGGCCATCGCCGTCGAGGTTGCGGGGGGCGAGGGGGTGCTCGTCGGACCGGACAACGGTCTCCTGGCGCCGGCGGCAGCGATGGCGGGCGGCGCCGAGCGCGCCGTCGTGCTCACCAACCCGGCCTACCAGCTGGCCGCGCCGGGCTCGACCTTTGCCGGCCGGGACGTGTTCGCCCCCGTAGCAGCGCACCTGTGCAACGGCGTCGACCTGCTCGAGCTGGGCGAAGCGATCGATCCTGGTGCCTTGCTGCCCCAGGTCGTGCCCGTCAGCCGGGAGGAGGGTGACGAGGTGGTCGGGGAGGTGCTGTGGGTGGATCGCTTCGGCAACGCGCAGCTGAACATCGGTCCCGACGAGGTCGAGGCCTGGGGCGATCAGGTGCGCCTGCGCTTCGGTGAGGTCAACCGCGTCGCCCGTGTCACCACCAGCTATGGCGGGATCGGCGGCGGCATCGGCTTGGTCGTCGATTCGTACGGCCTGCTTTCGGTGAGCCTCGACCGCCGCAACGCCGCCGACGAGCTGAGCCTCGGCGCCGGGGCCGAAGTGAGGCTGTCGGCCCTCGCGGACGACGAACCAGGCCCGGCAGGCGGTGTCACCACCGCCGTGTCGTTCCCGAAGCCCGCCCGGTAGCCTCGGCTCCTCGTGCGCCCGGCCACCACCCTCACCATCGCGCTCCTGCTCCTGGCCCTGCTCGTGGCCGGTGTGGTCCAGCTCTTCCTGCTCCGCTGACGGCTGGATGGGCCGAACGGATCGGGGAGGGTCGGCACGCCGGACAGTACGATCTCGCCACCTGCCACGAGGGGGGACCTCGCGTGAACCTGGCCACGATCATCGAACCGCATCCGGACGATGCCGTCGCGATCATCGCCCAAGGGAGGACGACGACCTACGGCGAGCTGCGCCGCGACACCGGCGCGCTCCGCGGGGCCTTGGCCGAGCTGGGCATCGGCGATGGGGACCGCGTGGCGATCATCGCGGCCAACGGCCCGTACTTCGTGCTGGCCTACCTGGCCGCGCTCGGGCTGGGCGCCGTCGCCGTCCCGCTGAACCCGGAGAACCCCGCGCCGGCCTTGCAGCACGAGTTGGCCCACGTGGGCGCCCGCGCCGTGCTCATCGGCCCCGCGGCCGGCCACAACTGGGCCAGTGTGGACCGGGCCGAGGTGCCGAGCGTCGAAGTCGTCGTCTCGGCCGAAGGGCTACCGGGCACCCTGGCATGGGACGACCTGTTCCCGCACGAGCCCGTGCCGCTGGTCGACGTCGAGCCCGACCACCTCGCCGTCCTGATGTTCACGAGCGGCACCGCCGGCCATCCCCAGGCGGCGATGCTCACCCACGCCAACCTGCTCGCCAGCATCGACCAAAGCCTCTCGAGCGGGGACCGCGAGCACCCGGAGGACGTGGTCTACGGCGTCCTGCCGATGTTCCACATCTTCGGCCTGAGCGTCGTGCTCGGCATCACGTTGAAGGTCGGGGCATCGGTCGTGCTGGTCCAGCGGTTCGACCCGGCCACGGCGCTCGAGACCATCCGCGAGCGGGGTGTCACCATCGTGCCCGGCGCGCCACCGATGTGGTTGTCGTGGGCCTCCATGGATTCGGTGGACCCGCAGGCCTTCGCCAACGTGCGCTGGGCGCTGACCGGCGCGGCCAAGATGCCCGAGGCGGCCACGCGGGCGCTGCACGAGCGCTTCGGCATCGTCGTTCGGGAGGGCTACGGCCTCACCGAGGCCTCGCCGGTCGTCACCTCCAGCATCGGCATCGAGCCAAGGGTGGGGTCGGTGGGAGTTCCGGTGCACGGCGTCCAGGTCCGTCTGGTCGACCCCGACGGCGACGACGTGCTCGACGGCGACGCTGGTGAGGTGTGGGTGAAGGGTCCGAACGTGTTCCCCGGCTACTGGGACGAGCCGGAGGCCACCGCCAAGGCGCTCACGAGCGACGGCTGGCTCCGCACGGGCGACATCGCCGTGACCGACGACGCCGGCTACCTCTTCCTGGTCGACCGGGCCAAGGACCTCATCATCGTGGCCGGCTTCAACGTCTACCCCGCCGAGGTCGAGGAGGTCATCGCCGTGCTGCCCGGTGTCAGCGAGGTGGCGGTGGTCGGTGTGCCGCACCCGCACTCCGGGGAGGCCGTGAAGGCGTACGTGGTGCTCGACCACGGCATCGACCTGGACGAAGAGCAGGTGATCCGGTGGTGCGAGGAGCAGCTCGCCCGCTACAAGTGCCCGGCGAAGGTGCTGTTCGTCGACGAGCTACCCCGCGGGATGGGCGGCAAGATCCTGCGGCGCATCCTGCGCTGACGCCGGGCCGACGAGCTGCTCCACCCGTGGGCCGGCCGCACGAGGCGGCGCCACGCCACCGGCGGGCTTCGACGTCGTCACCAGAAAGCCGACGAACAGCACGCTGATGCCGGCCAGGAGGGTCACCTCGAACGCCTCCAGCTCGCCGAGGCGCCCGGCGAGGGTGCCGCTCCCGGACAGGATGAGCGCTCCCAGGGCGATCAGCAGGTTGCCGAGCGCAAGGCGCTTGGGCGAGGCATCCGGCGCGGGCGAGGCGCTCACTCGGGGACGGCCCCGCAGCAAGCGCCAGGCCGACAGCAGCGCGCCGCCGATCAGCACGATCGCGCCGACGCCCGAACCTACGGCGGCCATGATGCGGGGTAGGGGACCGAACAGGTCGCTGCCGGCCGGGAGGCCGGCCTCGGGCACGGGCGCCGTCATCGGCGCCACGACGAGCACGCCTGCGGCGAACGCCGACGCCACGGCGAGACCGGCCGCCACCCGGTCACCCTGCCGGACGCCCCCGAGCAGGTAGACGGTACCGAGGGCCAACCACGGCACGTTCAAGATGGCGCCGAACAGGAAGAACACGCGAAAGCTGGCCTCACCCCACCCGGTCGCCGCCCCCCACCACAGCGCGGCGGCAGCAGTGGCGAACATGAGCAGCGAGATGGTCCACGCCAGCTCGTGGCGGCGGCGCCGGGCGACCCAGCGGTCGAGCGTGGAGAGCGCGAAGGCGATCGCCACGAGGGTCGCCGCGGCCCCGAGGGCCCCTTGGGTGCTCACCATCGGGGTGCAGCGTAGAGGCGGGACCGCGGGCTTTGTGAACGCTCGCACGAGGGGCGTAGCCTGAGCGGTGCATGGCCGAGCGCATTCGACGTCGCATCCCGGACGCCACGGTGGCGCGGCTGCCTGTCTACCTCCGCATCCTCTACGACGTGGCGGGCGAGGGTGTCACCAACGTCTCCTCCGAGCGCCTGGCCGAGCTGGCCGGCGTGAACGCCGCCAAGGTGCGCAAGGACCTGTCCTACCTGGGCTCGTACGGCACGCGCGGCGTCGGGTACGACGTGGAGTACCTCCTGTTCCAGATGAGCCGGGAGCTCGGGCTCACCCAGGACTGGCCGGTCGTCATCGTCGGCGCCGGCAACCTGGGGCAGGCGCTGTCGAACTACGCGGGGTTCCACGAGCGGGGTTTCCCAGTGGTGCACCTGGTGGACGTCGACGAGGCGAAGGTGG
>CAZTVJ010000051.1:0-3013 GCA_964616935.1 uncultured Acidimicrobiales bacterium
ATCGCGACGACGGACTACCCGCTCCCGGGCTGGGTGCAGGTCGTCGCGGCCGCCGCGGCCGTCGTCGTCGGCGTCGGGTTCTTCGTCGCCGTCAACTTCGGCTCGCACCTGCTGGCGTTCCGGGCCCTCACCCCCGGCAACGTGCCCACCCGCCACCTGCTCCCCGGCACGATCGTCTTCTCCATCTTCTGGACCGGGCTCACCGTCTTCGGCAGCGCACTCGTCACCGGCCGTCTCGCTCGCGCCAACCAGCTCTACGGCACGATCGGGTTCGTGATCGGCCTGATCTTCTGGATCTACCTCGGTGCCTACGGCGCGCTGCTGTCCACCGAGCTCAACGTCGTTCGCGCCCGACACCTCTACCCGCGGACGCTCGTCGGGCCACCCCGCACCAAGGTCGACCGCAAAGCGCTCCGGTACCGCGCCCGCACCGAGGAGCTGGTGCCGGGACAGGTCGTGGACGTCCGCTTCGACGTGCCCGATGCGCCACCACCTCCACCCGCCTCAGCGGATGAGACCGCGGGCTACGGCGTCGTCGATGCGGGCCAGCGCGGCGGCCCACAAGGCGGCTGAGCCTTCGGCGATGGGGCGGTTCACGGCGCGGACCCGCGCCGCTTCGACCTGGTGCTCACGCCAGCCGCCTCCATCGTTCGCGTAGTTGAGCAGCACGGGTTGCAGTCGGTCCAACGCCGCCGCGAACCGCGCGTCGGGCGTCGCGCAGGCCTCGAACTCCTCCCAGAGCGCGCGAAGCGAGCCGCCCTGACCCGCCGGCAGCAGGCCGAAGAGGCGATCGGCGGCGGCGAGCTCTCGCGCGGCCTTCGACGCCATGGCTTCATCGTCGTAGACGAACGTGTCGCCTGCGTCGATCTCGACGAGGTCGTGCAACAGGAGCATCGTGATCACGCGAGCCACCTCGACGGGTTCGTCGGCGTGCTCCGCCAGCACCAGCGCGAACAGGGCGAGGTGCCAGGAGTGCTCCGCCGAGTTCTCCCGCCGAAGCCCGCCGATGATCGTCGTCCGCCGCTCCACCTGCTTCAGGCGGTCGGCCTCGAGCAAGAACGCGAGCTGCTTGCCCAGCCGGTCGGCGTCGCGATCGGGCTCGCTGCTCACGTCAAGAGGGTGGCGAGCGCCCAGACCGCGGCCACCAGCCCCACGCCCGCCATCAGGAGGCTGCGCCCTTTCGGCGCCCGCTCGAGGTCGCCTTGCTGCAGCCGCGCCGGGGGCCGCACCAGAGCGAGCACGTTGCCCACGAACAGCGCGCCGCCGAGCGCGAGCACGAACAGCGGGAGATAGTCGACATCACCGAGGAGCTGCACGTGGCACCGATCCGTCCGGGGCGACGACCGCGTTGGTCGCGCCAGGCAGCACCATGATGCCCGCGCCGACCACCAACGCCCCACCGACGAGCGTGCCCACCGTGGGCACCTCCCCGAGGAAGGCCCAGCCGACGAGCACGGCGGACACGGGCTCGACGTACGTGAGCACCCCGACCGTCGCCGCCGGGAGCAGGTTCAACAACACGAGGTAGAGCGAGCTGAGACCGGCCGTGAGCACCACGCCGACGAGCACCAACCACCACCAGTCCACTCGCGCTGGCCCCCAATCGGTGGTGAGAGCCAGCGGAGCCAGCACGACAGCCGCGGCGCCGAGCTGCGTGAAGGCCAAGCGCACGCCACCAACATCGCCGACCACGCGCTTCCAACCCAACGTGAGCCCGGCGTACGTGGCGGCAGCAAGCAAAGCCAACACCTCGCCGGCACCGAAGCCCGCTCCGGGGCGCACGAGCACGGCCACCCCGAGCAGTCCGACGAGGGCGGCGAGGAGGGTAAGGCGGGGCACCGCTTCGCCGATGACCCGCGGCGCCAGCACCGTGACCATGACCGGCGCGAGGTAGGTGATGAGCAGCACCGTGCCGAGCGGCGCCCGCTGCTGGGCGCCCACGAGGAAAAGCCAGTGTGCTGCGAGCAGCACGCCGAGGAGGGCGATGCCCCACCACGCTGGTCGCGTGCGGCCGAACCCCGTGACCGCCGGGCCCCGCAACAGCCGCCGGCACCCGAGAAACACGCCGAGGGTGGCGGCGGCGAGGGCGCAGCGACTGAAGACGAAGGCCACCGGCGGCAGGTCCACCCAGCGGACGAACAGCCCGACGAAGCCCCACGCCGCGGCGACGACGACCACTCCGAGCGCGGCCTTCTGCTGCACTCCGTGAGATTAGGGCTCAAGTTCTGGCCGGCACTGCCGATACCACAAGTACCGGCAGTTCGCCCCTGCCGGTACCGCAGGGATCGGGCGGGAGTCACCCTCCCTCCATCCGCAAACGCCATCTCGCCCCTACCCAGGGTGCAAGGCGCCTGCCGTGGCTCTCGCCCACCCTGCCTCACCACCCCGCTGGCGCGGCCGCACGCCGCGCGGCGAGACTGCGTGTTGCACCACTCGGGAGGATCACCATGGGGTTCCACCACGTCGCGCTGGCCACCAAGGACACGGCCGCCACGCACGCCTTCTACACCGAGGTGATGGGCTTCGACCTGGTGAAGGTGGTCGCGGCCGCCACGCCGGGCGACCACGGTGGTTGGTCCAAGCACTTCTTCTACGACACCGGCTCGGACGGGCTCATGGCCTTCTGGGAGCTGCACGACCCCAAGATCGGCGAGGACTACAGCGCCGGCCTCTCCAAGCCGCTCGGCCTGCCTCCGTGGGTGAACCACCTGGCGTTCGACGCTCCCACGCTGGCGGACCTCGAGCGGCACCGGGAGCGGTGGCGCGAGCACGGGATCACCGTGGCCCAGGTCGACCACGGCTTCTGCATCTCCATCTATGCCACCGATCCCAACGGCATCATGGTGGAGTTCTGCCACACGACCCGGCCGTTCGGTGCCGACGAGATCGCCCGGGCCAACGAGTACCTCCACTCGCCGAACCCGCCACTCGACGGCGACTACCCGGTCACGATCTACGAACCGGTGGCGGCCCCCGTCATCGCCTGACGTCGCGGCCTGACGTCGCGGCCTGA
>CAZTVJ010000052.1:0-11959 GCA_964616935.1 uncultured Acidimicrobiales bacterium
AGCGGCAGAACGACGTCTTCGTCTCACGCATCGCAGACCCCCCGAGGTCTTGGGCCGAGAACGGATCGGCAAGACAATTGTACGCTGCAAGTGATGGGGGACTCCAGCGTGCTCGACCGGCTCGTGCAACCCGACGACCTCTACGGCGAAGCCTACTTCCGCGACCCACACCCCTTCTGGGCCAGGATGCGCCTCGACCAGCCCGTGTTCCACGACACGGTGTGGGACTCGTGGATCCTCACCCGCTACGCGGACGTCGAGAGCGTGTTCAAGGACCACGAGAACTACTCGAACACCACCTACACCCACAACACGGGGGCCGTGTTCGGCACCACCCTGTTGGAGATGGACGGCATGGACCACGTGGTTCGCCGTTCGATCGTGGCGCCCGAGTTCGTCGGCAAGAGGCTCGACGCCTACGCCGACGTGATCGATCGCAACGCGCGGGACCTGATTGAGCCGTGGCGGACCGACGGTCACGTCGATCTCGTGGACGCGTTCACGACCCGCCTGCCCATCAACGTGATCGTCGACATGCTGGCCCTGCCCAAGGACGATCACCACCTGTTCCATGACTGGTACACGGCGATGATGGCCGGGCTGGGCCGGGCCGGCATGCGAGAGGCGGGCCAGGCCGCGCATGGCGCGGTGTGCGCCTACGTCGACCCCTACCTCGTCGAGCGCATGGCCTGTCCCGGACCCGACCTGCTGTCGAAGATCGCCCACGGCGAGGCCGAGGGCCAACGCCTCTCCGACGCCGAGATCAAGTCGTTCGTGTCGCTGATGCTGGTGGCGGGCGGGGAGACCACCGACAAGGCCATCTCGAACCTGTGGTGGAACCTGCTCACCCACCCGGACGTGCTCACCTCGGTCATCGCTGATCCGAGTGTCCTCGATGCCTGCTTCAGCGAGACCATGCGCAAGGACGGCCCGGTGCAGTTCGAGGATCGCTTCACCACCACCGAGGTCGAGTGGTACGGCGAGACCATCCCCGCCGGTGCCCGCGTCCGGGTGTGCGTCGCCTCGGCCAACAGCGACGAGACGATGTTCGCCGAGCCCCGCTCGTTCGAACCAGATCGAGCGGACCTCTGGATGACGCTGGAGAAGCGCATGGGCACCCACACCGACGACGGGCGCACCGGCCACTTGGGCTTCGGCATCGGCAAGCACTTCTGCCTCGGCTACGAGCTGGCTCGAACGGAGAGCGTGGTGGGGTCGCAGCGCTTGCTCGAGGTGATGGGCAACCCGCGCATCGCCAACGGCGTCGAGGTCTGGCCGAAGTTCCTGGGTGGCTTCCGCGCTGTCACCGAGCTGCCGGTCGATTTCGACGTCCGCTGACCAGGTACGGTCCGGGCGATGGGAAGCATGATCGAGTTCACCAGCAACGGGGGCACGGCGTCGGGGTACCTGGTGACGCCGCCGAATGGGTCTGGTCCGGGCCTCATCGTGGTCCAGGAGTGGTGGGGCCTCGACAGCGGCATCAAGGAGATGGCCGACCGCCTCGGTGCCGCTGGGTTCGTGGCGCTGGCGCCCGACCTTTACCACGGCGAGCTGGCCGGCCACGACGAGATGGACAAGGCCGGGCAGCTCATGCAGAGCCTGCCGCCCGATCGTGCCGGCCGTGACATGAGCGGCGCGGTCGACTTCCTCGCCGGCCACGAGGCGGTGACAGGCGACGGCATCGGCGTCGTCGGGTTCTGCATGGGCGGGATGCTCTCGTTCCTCCTGGCCGCCAACCGACCCGACCGGATCAAGGCCGCCGTGCCCTTCTACGGCTTCCCACAGGGCGACTACGAGCCGGACTGGACGAACCTGGCCGCAGTGGTGCGCGGCTACATGGCCGAGCACGACGACTTCTTCGCCCCGGGCGCCGCTCGCGCCCTGGAGGCGAAGCTGCAGGGGATGGGCAAGGACGTCACGCTCACGGTGGAGCCCGGAACCGGCCACGCCTTCATGGGTCCGCACAACGCGCTGGGCACGCTCGATGAAGCCGCGGCGGCGCGGATCTGGCCCGAGGTGGTGGCGTTCCTGCACGCGCAGCTGGGCTGAGCGGCGCGTCGCACTTGCACCGCCCTCAAGGGGGTCGGCTCAGGTGTACGACGCCAGGAGGTCGGCGACGTCGCCGGGTCGGTTGAGGAACGGCGAGTGGTCGTTGTCCCACTCGACGACGTCGGTGGCGTGCGTGGACATCGTCCGCTGGAGGCTGGGCGGGATGGCGTTGTCCTTCGAGCACACGACGTAGGTGGACGGCGCCTTCTTCCACGCAGGCGGGCCGGGGAGCAGCCACGACTCACCCGCGGGCATCGGCCGCAGCTTCGGGGCGATCTGGTCCACGACGGACGGGTCGCTGTCGGCATAGAAGACCTGGTGTCGCTGAGCCGGGTCGACGGTCATGCCCCGGTCGTCGAACACCAGGGCGGACAGGATGAGGGGTGGGTCGTCGGCGGACAGCACGAACGGGTCCTCGCCCTCGTCGGTCATGAACGCGCACAGGTAGACCAGGCGAGCGACACCGGGCTGATCGGCGGCTGCTGCGGAGATCACCAACCCGCCATACGAGTGACCGCACACCACCGCGCCCTCGCCGGCGGCCGCAATGGCCTGGCGAGCGACCTCGACGTCGTCCTGGTAGCTCGTGAGCGGCAGCTCGATGGCTTCCACCTCGACGCCCTTCGCCGCCAGCTCGGCCACCACTGCGTCCCAGCACCACGACCCGTGCCACGCGCCGTGCACAAGTACGACCTTGCCCATCAGTCCCCCTTCGTGCCGGCGCCGACGGCCCGGCGTCGTTCCAACCTGTTGGCGTCGTTGCGTTGGGCGGCACAACCCGCACGAGAAGCGCCTACCCGTCCCACTCGACGTGGAGCGATTCCAACCCGCGCACGATGGGGCTCGGGTGGTGACGGAAGTCGTTGGCGCCGGGCACGAGGCGCAGGCCGGGCAGCCGGCGCAGGAGCGCCTCGAACGCGACGCGGCCTTCCAACCGTGCGAGGTGGGCGCCGAGGCAGAAGTGGATGCCCGCGCCGAAGTGCAGCGCGTCCTTGGCGTCGGCTCGGCGCACGTCGAACGTGTCCGCGTCGGCCCAGCGCCGGTCGTCGCGGTTGGCGGCGCCGTAGAGCACCGCCAGGCGTGAGCCAGCCGGGATGGCAACGCCGCCGAGGTCGGTGTCCTCCCGTGTTCCGCGGAACAGGCACTGCACGGGCGCCTCGACGCGCAGGACCTCCTCCACCGCGGTGCCGAGGGCCGTCGTGTCGTTGCGGAGGATCTCGAGCTGGTCGACGTTCGTGAGCAGGAGGCCCATGCCGTTCGACACCAGGTTGATGGTGGTGTCGTTGCCGCCGTCGAGCAGCGTTTGGATCATCGACATCAGCTCGTCGTCGTCGAGCGGGCGGTCGCCGAAGCCTGGCATGGTGCCGAACACCAGGTGGGTGAGCAGGTCGTTCCGCGGTTGGCGGCGAACCTCCTCGACCAGCCCGTAGAGGTAGCGCTGCATGTCCACGTTCGACTGCAGCAGCTCGAGCATTCGCGGCTTGGGCACGATGCCCGTCGCGGCCGCGATCATCTCCAAGCGGTCGTCAGTCCAGCGCTTGATCTGGGGGATGTCGGCGGTGTCGATGCCGACCATCTCGGCGAAGACGTAGAGCGGGAAGGGCTGGCAGAACTCCGCGACGAGGTCGCACGAGCCGCGGTCGGCGAACCCGTCGATGAGCTGGTCCACGATCCGCACGATCGAGGCGTGTAGCTGCGCGATGCCGTCGGGCGCGAACTGGCGGGTGACGAGCCGCCGGTACCAGGTGTGATCGGGCGGATCGGCCGGGGTCAGGACAGCGACCGAGCGCCACCCCTCCGCAGCGACCGCGGCAAGGTCGGGGTCGGCGGCACCTCGCTCGCCACCGACGTTCTTCGACGAGAACGTGTGGTGCTGCAGCAGCAGCTGCTTCACGTCGTCGAACCGGCTGACCAGGTAGAGGTTGCCCTCGGGCAGGAAGGTGACGCCCCGTGCCCGCAGCTCGGCGTAGACGTCGTACGGGTCTTCGATCGCCTCGGGCGTGAACGGGTTGATGCCGACGGCCCTTTCCCCCATGACAGCAGCATGGTCCAACCGAGCCAGCCACACGAACTCCGGCGTGAGGATGCGGTTTCCTGCACCCAGAGGCCGGAGTTCGAGAGTGGCCTACTCGATGAGGTCGACCAGGCGGCGCAGAAAGACCTGGTGGATCGAGGTGCCCACCTGCAACATGTTGGGCGCCGGGTTCGTGCCGTCGGCGAACACCCGCAGCGCGGTGAGGTTGGCGCAGGCACCCTTGAAGAGGTTGAAGGCCTCCCAGTACTGCCACCCGGCCTCGTCCAGCTCGAAGCCGAGGAGGTCCCGGTAGGCGATGGTCCAGTCATCGCGCTCCATCGTCCTGAGCCCACGCATGGTGGCGCAGAAGACCCAGTCCTCGGCGGGGTCACCGAGGTGGCAGAACTCGAAGTCCGTGACAGCCACGATGCGTCCGTTGCGGTGCACGAAGTTCCCCGGGCCGGCATCGCCGTGCACGATGTGCACCTGTTCGAGCGGCGGCGCGTTGGCGATCAGCCACGCGGCGGCCTCCTCCAGCAGCGGTACGACAACCGGGGTGCTGGACCGGTACACCTCGCGCCAGCGCGCCACCTGCAGCGGGGTGGCTTCGGTGGGTGATGCGGGCACGATGTCGAACTCCGCACCGGCGGCCTGCCAGTCCAGCTCGTGCAGTCGGTGCAGTGTCTCGATGAAGTCGCGCCCGGTGTCGGCCGAGGGGTTTGCGCCCCGGTCGGCGTCGATGTAGTCCATCACGAAGAACGGCTGGCCCAGTACGGAGCTGTCGGGTTCGCTCCATCGCACTCGTGCCACCGGGTAGCCGGCAGCGTGCAGCGCTCGCATCACCCGGAACTCCTCGGCCGACGACGTGCCGAACACACCACCCTGCTCCATGCGCAGGACGTAGCGCGTCCCGCCTTCCAGGGTGACGGTGAACATGGCTCGCGAATGGCCCTCGGCCAACCGCTCGACGGACGTGATGCCGACCGGTCGGCCGAGGCGCTGCTCGAGCCAAGCCGCCAGGATCGTGGCCGCCGAGCCCAGAGCACCTAGCGACGCGGTGGTCAGGTCGATCGGTTGGTGGAACGACGGGGTGTGGGCCGGGGGATCGCCGTGCGGCAGGGTCCCGCGGAACGTGCCGACCATCGGCATCGTGAGGGCCAGGCTGTCGTCCAATTGGCGGACGAGGATGCTGCGCACCGCGGCCCGCTCGGGCCGGCGTTCTACCAAAGACGCGCTCGCCCGTTCCAACACCTCGGCCGCGGGTATGCCATCGTCGAGGGCCAGTGCGGCACGTAGCTCATCGGCTCGAGCGGGCCAGGGATCGATGCCGCCGCTCGCGCGGCCGTAGTCGGCCAGGCCGATCAGCTGGATGGCCGCGAGGCGCGACCACGGATCGGCCAGTTGGGGGAGCAGCACCGACCGGACGGTCTCCCGGACGGACCACCAGAGCTGCTCGTCGGTGGGGGGCAGGCGCGCCTGGGTGCTCACGGCCACTCATGATGGCCCGTCTGGGGCGCCCGCGCCGCAGGCCGCTACGGTCGGCGGCCGCGCCGACCCTCTGGTCGGGCACGACAGCACGGGGGGTTCGGTCGATGGGTCGCTTCGAGGGGCGCACGGCAGTCGTGACGGGTGGAGCCAGCGGGCTGGGCGAGGCGATGGTCCGGCTGCTCGTCGCCGAGGGCGGCCGCGCCGTCATCGCCGACGTGCAGGACGACCGGGGCGCCGCGCTCTCGGCCGAGCTCGGCGACGCCGCGGTCTACCGGCGCTGCGACGTGACCGACGAGCAGCACGTGGCCGCGGCGGTCGACCTCGCTGTCGCCCAGTTCGGGCGGCTCGACGCGATGGTGAACAACGCCGGCATCGTTGGCGTCGTAGGGCCGATCGCCGACACACCGATGGACCTGTACGACCGCACCATGGCCATCCTGCTCCGGGGCGTCTACACCGGCATCAAGCACGGCGCTCGGGTGCTCATCGCCCAAGGCACGGGCGGGTCCATCATCAACACGGCCAGTACCGCCGGCGTGCAGGGTGGTCAGGGGCCGCACGTCTACAGCGCCGCGAAGGCGGGCGTCATCGGGCTCACCCGCTCGGCGTCGGCCGAGCTGGGTCAGTACGGCATCCGCGTGAACGCCGTCGCACCTGGTGGCATCCCCACGCCGCTCACCGCAGCCGTCACCACCGGCGATCCGGCCGACGTCGAAACGGCCTCAGCCGCCATTGGCAGCCGCTCGCCGCTCAAGCGGGCGCCGACACCCTTCGATGTGGCCGAGGCGGTGCTGTACCTGGCGTCGGAGGAGGGCAGCTACGTGAGTGGCCAGACCATCGTGATCGACGCCGGGCTCACGGCCGGTGCGAACCCGGCCAACCAGTTCTACGTCCAGACCAAGCACTACGCCGCGACCGGCGAGAAGCAGTAGGCCCACGCCCGTCGGAGCACCGGCCCGGCCGACGATGATGAACCTGTGAGCGCACGCGAGCCCGACGCCGCCGACCAAGGAGACGTGCTGCTCGCCATCTACGACCGGGCGCTGCCCCAGGTCTACGGCTACCTCCTGCCGCGGTGCGGGGGTGCGTCGGTCGCGGAAGACCTCACGGCCGAGACGTTCCTCGCCGCGGTGTCGGCCGTGCAACGCCGGACGGTGCCCGACCTGACCGTGGCGTGGTTGATCGGCGTGGCCCGCCACAAGCTGGTCGACCACTGGAGGCGCGCGGCACGCGAGGACCGCAAGCTGCGCCTGGTCGAGCAGGAGGTCGACGAGGTCACGGACCCATGGGCGGAGCCCTTCGACGCCTCCCGAGCCCACGACGTGCTGGCCCGACTCGGCCCTCATCACCAGACCGCCCTGACGCTCCGCTACCTCGACGGGCTCTCCGTGCCCGAGGTGGCGGAACACCTCGGTCGCACGGTGCACGCCACCGAGGCCCTGCTCGTGCGCTCCCGCGTGGCCTTTCGTCGCGCCTACGACGAGGTGCCCGACGATGGCTGCTGACCCGCTCGACATCCTGCGCCAGCCTGTGGTGCCCGTCGCCCCCAGCCCTGCGTTCAACCGCCAGCTCCGAAGGCGGCTCGAAGCCGCCCTCGGCCGTACCCCTCCAGGAGGCTCGATGAGCACGACCACCCGCACCGCACCGGAGTACGTCATGGCCGGTTCGAACACGCTCGTTCCCTACATCTGCGTCCACGACACCCGCGCTGCGATCGCGTGGTACAGCGACGTGCTCGGCGCGGAGCTTCGGGGTGAGCTGATCGTGATGGACGACGGGCGCGTCGGCCACGCGGAGCTCGTGTTCGGCGAGATCGTGCTCATGATGGCCGACGAGTTCCCCGAGATCGGCGTGGTCAGCCCCCGCGGCCAGGAAGGCAGCTCGATGTCGCTGACCCTCCACGTGCCCGACGTCGATGCCACCTACGCCCTGGCCATCGAGCAGGGCGCCGAGGCCGAGCGGCCCCCGGCCGACGAGTTCTACGGGGCCCGTTCGGGATGGTTCCGTGACCCGTTCGGCCATCGTTGGAGCGTGCAGACGGCCTTGCGCAGCGATGCCGAACGCCCAGCGGTGCCCGAGGGCATCGCCGACGTCCAGCCGGTTGGCCCGGCGTCCGCCGCGCCGATCGGCCAGCTCGGCTACTTCACCTTCGCTGCGCCGAACGTCGACCGCGCTGCGGCGTTCTACGGCGCGCTGTTCGGCTGGGCCTTCCAGCCCGCCGAGCCGATGTCGACCACGCCGGACCGGCGCTACCGACACATCTCGAACACGGCCGTGGCGATGGGCATCCACGAGGACACGATGAACGCCGGACCGCAGCTCTACTACCGGGTGGACGACCTGGACGCCATGGTGGCCAGGGTGCGTGAGCTGGGCGGTGAGGTGCTCGAGGTCACTGACTACGCGTCGGGCGGGAACGCCCGCTGCCGCGACGACCAGGGCGTGGAGTTCGATCTGTGGAAGCCGGCGCCCGGTTACTAGTCGATCGGCTCGGCATGGCCGCCGCTTCGCTTCGCCCGAGCCTCGCTGCGCCTCATCGCTGGCGCTTCCCTCGGCGCGCAGCGATCGGGCGCGGCCCGCGCGGCGTCAGGTCGTCAGGGTGGGGGCCAGGTCGTCCAGGAGGGAGAGCCAGGCCTCGGGCGAGGTGATCGTCTCGGAGAAGTTGGCGTCGATGATGACCTCGCGAAAGCCCAGCGCCCGTGCGGACTGGATCTCGGCCAGCATCACGTCGGGGATGGGCGGAGCGAACGGCCGCTGGAGGAAGGTGCGGAACCACACGTCCAGCGGTGGCGCTCCGCCAGGGCGCAGCGCGGCCATCGTGGTCATGGCCTCGACCACCTGCTCGGGGGTGCGCCCGGCCGGGTTCCACCCATCGAAGACGCGGGCGGTGCGTTGCAGGCCGATCGGACCCCACAGCCCTGAGATGAGCGGTGGCCGGGGTCGCTGCACGGGCTTGGGGCGCACGTCGGCGGCGGGGACGGTGAACCGCTCACCGACGAAGCGCACCGGGTCGGGTCCCCAGCACGCCTCGATCGCCTCGACCAGCTCCTCCAGGCGCGCGCCGCGCCGGTCCATCGACACGTCCATCTGGTCGTGCTCGTCCTCGGACCACCCGACACCCAGACCCACGACCAGCCGGCCGCCGGACAGCACGTCGATCGTGGCGAGCCGCTGCGCCAGCTCGACCGGTCGGTGGTAGCCGCCGACCAGGATGCTGGTGCCGATCAGGACGGCGCTCGTGTAGGCCGCCGCCGCCGCCAGCAGCTCCGTCGCTGCCAGCGTGGAGCGGTACGGCTCGGGGATCGGGAGGCCGTCGCGACCGGAGTATCCAGACTTCCCGTCGTGCGGGTAGAAGAGGTGCTCCTGCACCCACAGGCTGGTGAAGCCCATGGCCTCAGCCCGCTGGCAGAACTCCTTCACCACCGGTCCGGTCACATGCGGCCCGAGCTGCGGCAGGCACAGCCCCACGCCGGTCACGACCGCCCCGCCGCCGACCGGCCGCCCTCTCGCCCCCCGCTCACCAGCAGGTTCTGGCCCGTCACGAAGGACGCCGCCGGCGACGCCAGGTACAGCACGGCAGCGGCGATGTCCTCCGGCGTGCCGAGGCGGCCGAGCGGCACCTTGGCCGCCAACGTCGGCAGCTCGTCCTCCGACACCTTGAGCACCTGGAAGAACGCTTCGGTCGGGATCATGCCGGGCGCCACGCTGTTCACCCTGATGCCCCGCGGGGCCAGCTCCTCGGCCAGGGTCATGGTGAGGTTGATCACGCCGGCCTTCGCCGCGCCGTAGGGGCCGGTGTTCGGTGCGGCCCTCATGCCGGCGCCGGAGGCGATGTTGACGATCGAGCCGCCTTCGCCCATCCGCAACGCCGCCGCCTTCACGCCCTGGAACACGGTGGTGAGGTTGAGCTCGAGCTGGGCTCGCCACGTGTCGTCCGACGTCTCGATCAGCGGCCGCATGCGCTTCTCCTCCGAGCCGCCGACGTTGTTCACCCACACGTCGAGGCCGCCGAGCTCGTCGACCGCGCGGGCCGCGAGTGCTTCGGCGAAGTCGTGGATGTCTCCGGGCGCGGCCACGGCCCGGCGGCCCCGAGCCCGGATCTCTGCCGCCACCGCCTCGACCTCGTCGGCCCGGCGTGCGGTCACGAGCACGTCCGCCCCGGCGTCGGCCAGGGCCAGCGCGATGCCGCGGCCGATGCCGCGCCCGGAGCCGGTGACCACGGCGACCTTGCCGTCGAGGCGAAGGCGATCGAGCAGGTTGTCCATGAGCACTCCCTCAGCCGGCCCGCAAGGGGCGGAACATGGCGCGGACGTCGTCGACGAGCAGCTCGGGCTGCTCGCTTGGTGCGAAGTGGCCGCCCGCTGGCATGACGGTCCAGTGCACGAGGTTGGCGTGCCGTTCCGCGACCGACCGGGGCAGCAGGATGAGCTCTTGCGGGAACACCGCGATGCCCGTGGGTGCTTCGATGGCGGGCTGGCGGTCGTGGTCGGGCACCCAGGGCCGGCCGAAGTACTCGGCGTAGTACCGCATGGAGGTGCCGATGCTCTGGGTCACCCAGTAGAGCGTCACGGTGGTGAGCAGGAAGTCCCGTGTGAACGGCTTCTCCGGGTCGCCGCCCGAGTCACTCCAGTTGCGGCGCCGCTCGAGGAGCCATGCGGCAAGCCCCACCGGCGAGTCGTTCAGCGCATAGGCGAGCGTCTGCGGGTCCGCCGTCTGGACGGCCACGTGGCTGGCAGCGGACTGCATGCGGGTCTGCATCCGCGCGTACCACTCCTCCTCGCCCTGCCCGTAGTCCTCGGGCTTCACGGTGCGGAAGCCAGCACCCAGGAGCGCGGGCAGGCTGAGGTGGATGCCGATCAGGTGCTCGGCGTAGCGATGGCCCATGTAGGCCGTCACGATGGCGCCCCAGTCGCCCCCCTGAGCCGCGAAGCGGTCGTAGCCGAGCACCTCGCGCATGAGCCGCAGCCAGAGGTCGGCCGTGACGGGCGCGTTGACCCCGGGCACCGTGAGCGGGGTGGAGAAGCCGAAGCCGGGGAGCGACGGCACCACCACGTCGAAGGCGTCGGCGGGGTCGCCGCCGTAGGCCGCTGGGTCACTGAGCGGGCCGATCACCGCGTGGAAGTCCCAGAACGTCCATGGCCAGCCATGGGTCAGGATCAGCGGGGTGGGGTCGGGTCCCTTGCCCTTCACGTGGACGAAGTGGATCGGGATGCCGTCGAGGTCCACCTTGAACTGGGGGAAGGCGTTCATCGCCGCCTCGTGGGCACGCCAGTCGTAGCCGTCGAGCCAGTAGCCGACCATCGACTGCAGCCAGGCACCGTTGGTGCCATAGCGCCAGTCTTCGTTGGCGAAGTCGGTCGCCCAGCGCGTCTCGCGCAGGCGTCGACGCAGGTCGTCGAGGACGGCGTCGGGCACGGCGATCGTGAAGGGCTCGGGTGTCGGGGGCATGAGCTTCATCCCCGGCCGAGCGAGCGGGCTCGCGAGCCCTTGTCGTGGAAGTCCGCCTCGTAGTGGACCCGGTCGCCGTCGAACCGCAGGAACGACATGACATCGACCTGCCACACCTTGCCGACGTGCTCGGGTCCGTAGATCGAAGGATCCTTCACGGTGGCGCTCATGAGGTAGTGAAGGGCCAGGCCGTCGTCGTTCGCCCAGAACTCGTCGGGCGCCAGCACGAGGTCGTCCCACTTCTCCAGGCCCTTGGCGAAGAACGTGCGGATGGCGGGCCAGCCGTCGAACTGGCCGCTGGCCACGTCGAACAGGGTGGCGTCGGGGGTGAAGAACGGCTCGGGCGCGTCGGCATCGCCACTCGACCAGGCGGCGAAGACCTCCTTGGCCACTGCGATGCGCCGGTCACGGATGCCCATGGTCCCCCTTTGGACGTACCCCTGCTCGGACCGTAGCGTCGGCCGTCGACGGGACGCCAAGGGGGGGTCGTACGTGGACGCATCGGTAGGGCAGCTGCTCTCGCTCGACGGCAAGACCGCGCTGGTGACTGGCGCGGCAACGGGCATCGGCGAGGGCATCGCCCACCTGCTGGCCTCGGCGGGCGCGCATGTGGTGATCGGCGACATCGACGACGACGGAGCGGGCCGGGTGGCGGCGGCCGTGCGCGAGGCCGGCCACCAGGCCGAGGCCCTGCACGTCGACGTCACCAACGGTGGGTCGGCGGCCGACGCGGTGGAGCGGACACGGCAGCTGGGCGGCAGCTTCGACATCCTGGTGAACAACGCCGGCAGCTACCACGAGGCCGGCTCCATCATCGACCAGACGTGGGAGTCGTGGCAGCGGGCCATCGACATCAACCTGGTCAGTGTCTTCCACTGCTCGAAGCCCGCGGCGCAGGCCATGGTGACGCAGGGGAGCGGGGGCGCCATCGTGAACATCTCCTCGGTCGACGGCTACCTG
>CAZTVJ010000053.1:0-4656 GCA_964616935.1 uncultured Acidimicrobiales bacterium
TCTTGCCGTCGTGCACCGCGTTCACCGTGCAGTGCAGCGACGGCGGTGGACCCTGACGATCGAGGTACCAGCCTCGTCGCCACAGGGCGTCGGCCACGGCGAAGACATCGAGCGCGGCGGGGTCCTGCGCACCGAACGCCACGAGCGTCGCCTCGGGTTCGGCCCGCAGCACCAGACCGTCGGTCGCTTGGATGCCGGCGGCCAGCAGCTCGGTGGCCCGACGCGCCTGCGCCGTCAGGCGGAGGTATCCCTCGTCACCGAGATGATGGAGGACGGCCCAGGCCGCCGCGATCGAGCCGCCCGACTTCGTACCGAGCACGCCCGACGACCCGTACAGCCCGCCCAACCAGTTCTCGGTGACGTACACCTGGTACCGGCGCAGCTGCTTCGAGCGATGGAGGATGACGGAGGCGCCCTTCGCCGTGTAGCCGAACTTGTGCAGGTCGACCGAGATGGACGTGACGCCCTCTACCCGGAAGTCCCACCGCGGGATGGGGAAGCCGAGCCGTTCGAGGTGGGGGAGGGTGACCCCACCCATGCAGGCATCCACATGGCAGCTGATGCCGCGTTCCGCGGCGAGGGCGGCGACCTCGGGCACCGGGTCGATGACGCCCTGCGGGTATTGCGGGGCCGACGCCACCAGGAGCACGGTGTTCTCGGTGATGGCCGCTGCCATCGCCTCCGGGTCGGCCCGCCAGTCCGCACCGACGGGCACCCGGATGCTGCGGACACCGAAGTAGTCGGCCCCCTTCTCGAACGCGGCGTGCGCGCTGGTCGGCAGGACCATCTCGGGCTCGGTGATGCTTCGCTCGGCTCGGCCTCGCTCTCGTGCAGCCCGCACCGCCATCAGGATGCTCTCGGTGCCACCGGTCGTCATGAATCCGGCGGCCTCGGTGCCACCGTGCAACCAACCGGAGACGACGTCGACGACCTCGGCCTGCAGTCCCCGCAGGCTCGGGAAGGCATCGGTGTTCAGCGCGTTCTCGGCCATGTAGCGCGTGTAGGCCTCGGCCTGCAGCACCAGGACGTCGTCGCCGGCGTTGTAGGCCAGCGTGAACGCCCGACCCTCACGCCAGCGGACATCTCCGGACTTGCGGGCGTCGAGCTCGGCCAGGACGTCAGCGATCGGCAAGCCCTTGTGGGAGAGCGGCATGGCCGCGCACCGTAGGGCAGGCGAGCGCCGTCAGCCCGCCTTCGTGGTGATCTCGACCGGGGGGAAGGCGGTGGTGAGCGAGTCGTCCAACCCGACCGGTGCGGGGTCGATCCCCAGGGCGGCGCGGATCTCGGCGATGGTGGCGTGACGGATGACAGGGAACGCGTCTGCGGCTGCGGTGTACTTCGCGTCGCACCCGTCGGCGAAGAGCCGGGCGATGAGATCGGGCACGCTGACCCCTGCGGCCTTCGCGGCCTGGAGCACGCCGCCCTGCTCGGGTGTCAGCAGGCAGATCTCGGTGAACCCGAGGTGCGTGACATCGCCCAATGACATGAACCGCTTCGGTGAGGCGACGCCGGCCGTCCAGGCCTGCTCGATGCGGTCGACCGGGATCAACGCGTCGGCCGTACCCGCCATGGTCAGCGATGGTACGGCTGCGGTCAGGACAGGTTGCTCCGGGCTTATTGCGGGCGCGAGTCCCACGACGGCGTCGATGCCGTTGGCGGGGTCGTCGGCCAGCTGGAACGAGGCCCCACCACCGGCGCTGTGGCCGACGGCGGCCACCCTGGTGGCATCGATCCTCCCGGCGAGCGGACTGGCCGGATCAGCGCCCTGCGCGTTCAGCAGGGCCAACGTCTGCTTCAGGTCGTCCACGTCGCTCTGCCCCGTCGAGATGCGCCCGTCCAGGACGGCGGTGAGGTCTCGCGACAGGTGCTCCGGTGCGGCGACGACGAACCCCCACGAAGCCAGCGCGGTGGTCAGAAACGTCGACTGGTAGCGGTAGCCGGCAAAGCCGTGGCTGAAGAGCACGACGGGGAACGGACCGGGCGCTGCAGGCAGGCCCTCGTAGGCGTCCATCGTGAAGATCGCGCCGGTGAGATCGGCCACCTTGGACTGCTCGGCCAGGGGCAGGAAGGTGCGCAAGTCGTAGGTGGCCTTCGTGGCCCCAACCTCCGAGCCGGGCACCGCCGGGTACCACACCGCGACCGGGCGTTCGCCGAGCTGGAGCGTCGTCGTGCCCACGGGATACGGGCCGCGCTCGGCGTAGCGACGGGCCGCTGGGACGGTGGTCGTCGTAGGGTCGGACGTGGCCACGGGCGTCGAGGTCGCGGTGGGTGGCGCCGTCGTTGCGGTGGGTGCCCCCGTCGTCGCCGACGCCACCGTGGTCGGCGACGCGGTCGACGGGGGAGGGGACGCGTCGTTCGCACCGCTGCTGCACGCCGAGGCCACCATGGCGATGGCCAGCGCAACGAGCCAGACCCTCGAGCTGCGCACGGACACGACGCTACGGGCTGGTGGCGGCCGAACCAGGGTCGGGGACGACAGAACCGAGAGGCCGAGTGGCCCAGACGGCGTAGAGCGGGTCGCCTAGGCCAGGCGGGGTGCACAGCGCCGCTTCGGGTTCGTCCCAGCCTCCAGCCCGCCGGAAGTACTCGACGACGATGTCCACGTGACCGGCATCGTCGGTGGCGAGCCAGCCGCGGATCGCCTTCGAGGGGAAGCATCGATTGCTGAACGTCAGCACGAACGGCGTGCCCGGGCGCACGACGCGACCGACCTCCCGGAACACCTCGATGGGACGAACGAGGTAATCCACCGAGACGCAGCAGGTCGCGGCATCGAACGCGGCGTCCATGAACGGCAGGACCGGCTGGTCGTTCAGGTCGTGGACGACCCTCGCCGTCGCCGCAGTGTTCGCCGCCAGCTCGGCGTGGTTCATGCCCAGCACCACCAGCTCCGCTGGCGGCCGGCGGAAGTGCGACACCCAGCTCGACATGAGGTCGAGCACGCGGCGCGGCTCGGGCGCAGCACCGTCGATGCCGAGGTGCTCGTAGAGCCGACCCACGGCGGCGATGGCCCGGTCATCGATGTGCGTGACGAGCCGGAGGGGTGCGTAGAAGTCGGTGTCGGTGCGCTCGTCGGCGCGTGTGAAGAAACCAGCCGGGAAGCCGTCGTGGGGATCCGACGGCCCGAGGCCCGTCGGCGTGGGAGAGCCGGACATGGCGGCCGATGGTAGGCCCGGCTGCTCACCTACCATGCGACCGTGGAGTGGCAATCGGCCGATGGCTACGTCGCGTCGGACGACCCGACCCGGCTCGACGTCGAGCGCGTGTGGCGGTGGCTGGCCGAGGATGCCTACTGGGCCATCGGCCGCCCCCGTGACGTCGTCGAACGGTCCCTCGCCGGCTCGCTCAACCTCGGCGCCTACGCCGGCGACGAGCTGGTCGGCTTTTGCCGTTGGGTCACCGACCGGGCCACGTTTGCCTGGCTGTGCGACGTGTACGTGCATCCGGCGCACCGGGGGAGCGGTCTCGGCACCTGGCTGGTCGGTGTGGCTGTCCATCACCCCGACGTGCGCCGCATACGCCGCCAACTGCTCGCCACGGCCGACGCTCACGCCCTCTACGCGCGGCTCGGGTTCTCGCCGCTCGCCGCCCCTGAGCGCTGGATGGAGCGCTCGCCGAGCTGACCGGAACCAGATCGGCCGTGGCGGTGTAGAAGAGGCATGGTCAAGAAGATGCTCCTCCTGGCTGCGGCGCTCGTCGTCGCGGCCGCCACACCCGCCGCCGCCGGGGGCTGGGCCGTCTCGACGCTCGACGAGACACCGGCCCAGCTCGTCGCCGGCCAGAGCCAGGCCGTCGGCTTCACGATCCGCCAGCACGGCCAGACCGCGGTGAACCCCGACTCCGGCGAGATCGGCATCCGCCTCACGAGCGAGACCGGTCAACGGCTCACCTTCCTCGCCGCCGAGACCGGCCCCGTCGACCACTTCGTGGCCTCGGTCGAGGCGCCGGCGGCAGGGAGGTGGACCTGGGAGGTCCTCCAGGGCTGGTTCGAGCCACAGCCGCTCGGCGCCATCGATGTGGTCACCACCGCGTCGCCGGCCGCAGCTCCGGCTGCCACCGCGGGAGCTGCGAGCGCCGCGGACGGCCCGTCCTGGTGGCGGATCGGCGCGATCGCCATCGCGGCGCTGCTCGGCGCCGCTTTCTTGATCGACCTCGTCGTCGGGCGGCGCCGCCACCGGGGCGCTGCGGTCCCCGCGTGATCGATCAGCGGGCTCGGCTCCGTCTCACCGGCCTCCTGGCCGCCGGCCTCGCCCTCACCGCTGCCCTGTGGCCCTCACGCCCGCAGGGCGCCCAGGCGGTGACGGCGGCACCGGCGGTCACGGGCGTCTCGGTCATGGACGGTGCGGTCGTCTTCCGGCTGAAGGGGTGCGCAACCTGCCACGACGGCCCGACGTCAGCGGCCCGCTTCGCCGTGGCACCGAACCTGGCCGATCTGGCTGGGCGCGCCGGGAACCGGGTGGAGGGCCAGGACGCACCGGAGTATGTCCGCCAATCGGTCCGCCAGCCCAGGGTGTTCGTGGTACCCGGCTACGAGACCGCATTCCCCGTGATGCCGGCGCTGCCCGTCAGCGACCAGGAGCTCGACGCTCTCGTGCGGTACCTGCTTGGCTGACCGGGTGGACGAGTCGCCGCCCGACGGCGAGCTGGTCGGCCGAG
>CAZTVJ010000054.1:0-8695 GCA_964616935.1 uncultured Acidimicrobiales bacterium
TTCCGTAGCGCTCGTCCAGGGCTCGCTTCAGCTCGACGCCAACCACGATCGTCCGATGCGGGATGCGGACGGCGCTCCACTCGCTCGCGCGGAGGAACCAACGGCCGAGCAGGCCCCACTTCTGCCGTTGCCATTCGCGACCGTGAATCGTCACGACGACCTTCTTGCCGAAGGCTCTGGGGAGGAGTGCGAGCAACGCCGCAGGGCTGCTGTGGAGGTGCACCACGTCGGACGCACCGAAGATCTCCCGTACGGTCGAGAGCAGCGAGCGCACAATGGTGTCGAGGTACTTGCGCCGGGGGCTGTACACGTACACGAGCTCGACGCCCTCGTAGGACGGCTCCCGGTACGTGCTCCACGTCGCGCAGTAGACGACGACCTCGTGGCCAAGTTGGACCAGTCGCGGCGCGACCGCTTCGATGGTTCGGTCCACGCCGCCCCGGTGACGGGGCATGCCTCGGCTACCGATCTGGGCGATGCGCAGACGTTGCATCATCGGGTTGGTCAGTCCAGTTCCCGCACGCAGGTCGCCCGCTGCCAGATGGTGCGCAGGGCATCGTCGATGGTCCACGCCGGCGCCCAGCCGTACAAGCTGCGCATCCTCGAGTTGTCGGCCTCGAGGCGCGGGCGGTCGACGGGCCGAACCCGCGCCGGGTCGACGGCCACGGTGATCTGGTCGCCGATGATGTGAGAGAGCCTCTCGACCAGCTCGCTGACCGAGTAGGAGGTGCCCGTACCGAGGTTGACCACGAGCGGACGTGCTTCGCCATCGAGCATTGGCTCTCGGGTGGCAGCCTCGACGAGCCCTGCGGCCGCGTCCGCCACGTAGACGTAGTCCCGCTTCGGATGCACGTTCCCCAGGCACAAGGTCCGCTGCCCCGTCCGCAGCTGCTCGACGATCGCCGGGACCACGTGCGGATTCGTGTCGTCGGGACCGACGACGTTGAAGAGCCGCACGATGACGGAGGAGAGATCCCTTCGGGAGGTGTAGTAGCGCACGAAGTCCTCGGCATGGAGCTTCGTCAGGCCGTAGACGTCGAGTGGCCCGACTGGGCTGGCCTCGTGATGGGGAGTACCGAGCGGTGCGTACACCGCAGCCGTGGAGGCGTGCACGAAACGGCAGGCAGCTGGGGACGCGGCGAGGAGGTTGATCGTGCCGAGCACGTTGATCGACGCGGCCTCGACGGGGCGCTGCTCGCATTCCGGGATGAAGTGCATGGCGGCCAGGTGGATGATGGCATCGGGGCGGAAGTCGCTCAGCACGCGTTCGACTCGCTCACCGTCGCGCAGGTCGGTCGTGTCGCGCCGGAACAGCCGACGCTCGTGCGAGTGGAAGCGCCACGGCTGAGAGCGGAGGCAGTCGATGGCCAGCACGTCGTGCAGCGGTGCCAGAGCCGGCACGACGTGTGCGCCGACGAAGCCGTTCGCCCCCGTGACTACGATCCGCATGCGCTGCCCACTCCGCTCAGCCCGGCCCGAGGTGAGATGCCGGCGAGCCTCTCGGCCCGGGCGGGAGCACGTCCTTGTGCCGCATTTCCGCCTGCTCGCGGGGGCGCGCGAGACCACGCCGCCACGACGACGACGCCCCGGTCATCGGCGTTGGTCGTGCATGTGCGCGCCCCCCTCTGACGTTATTCTGCGTGCGCGGGCGCGGCGCTGTCGCTAGTTCGATCAGCCCATCCAGGGCATGACCGTGCGCCCGGGCTGCGCCGCCCGACGAGGCCCGACTCGCGAGCACCAGGAGGATTGCGACCGTGCCGAGGGGGGTGCTCATCGTCGGGGTCTACGGCAGCGGCAAGTCCTCGGTCTGCGAGGAGATCGCCGAGCTGCTGGAGTCGGCCGGCATGGCGTACGGGGCGATCGACCTCGACTGGCTGTGGTGGTACGACGCACCGGGCCGTACGGAAGGACACGACCGCGGGGATCCTGTCGGGCTGGCCAACCTGTCCAGCGTGGTTGGCAACTACGTGTCGGCAGGGGTGGAGCACTTCGTGCTCGCCGGCGCTGTGTGGTCGAACGCCGAGCTGGCGGCGATCCGAGCCAAGCTGCCGTTCCCGCTGCAAGTTGTGCAGCTGACGCTTCCTTACGAGGAGATCGAAGCGCGGCTTTCCTCGGCCGTGACCACCGGGCGGGCGAACGACCTGCAGGAGGCGAAGCGACAGAGCGAGCAGGTCAGTCTCGAGATCGGCGACGTCGTGATCGCCAACGATCGTCCGATTCGCGAGGTAGCCGACGAGATCCTCGCTTGGCTCGGCTGGAGGTGACGGAGGTCGAGCCTGAGCCCACCACGTCGGCGCGGCTGCAGCTCACGTTCTTGGGGCAACCTCGCCGAGCGCCTCCACGAGCCCTTCGCAGTCCTCGACGGTCACCGTCAGCGCCGAATGGGGTCGCCCGCCGATCACGCGTGGTACCCGGTCGCGATAGTGCACGCACACCCCTCGGTCTGGGTTGGTGCCGAACGTCAGTCCGTCATCGACGAGCGACAGCCGTGCACCGATCGCCGTGTACCAGCGGTAGCCCGCCGTGATGTGCGCGCCAGCGACGTTCGCGAGTGGAGTCTCCAGCTTCAGGAACC
The DNA here is from genome assembly GCA_964616935.1 of uncultured Acidimicrobiales bacterium. Lineage (GTDB taxonomy): Bacteria > Actinomycetota > Acidimicrobiia > Acidimicrobiales > Ilumatobacteraceae > CAZTVJ01. The sequence goes on from CAZTVJ010000054.1 coordinate 2,576, forward strand.
CGAACGTTGCCCGGAAGCGGTCGCCCGAGAGCGTGACACCGTCCCGGCTGGGCCGCACCCCGAACGGGAGCCACATCGCCGCGAAGCGCGCATCGAAGCGGTAGGGGAAGAAGACCTGGTCGACCACCGCCGAAGGCTAGGGCGAGCTGAGCATGAGCTGGTTGGAGACCGTCGAGATCCTGCGTGAGCCGCACACCGCGTTCGAGCACGACGAGCGGTGGCAGTTCGGAGCGGGCTTGGCAACCGACCGGTCGCCGCCGTTGAGCGCGCAGCCCGATGCCGATGGTCCGAGCGTCGGGGCTACCTTCGCCGTCGACGGCAACCACGGAGAGGGGGCTCGTTGGCCCGGCTGACCAGCCGTTGGCGGTGGGTGGTGATCCTCGCCGGCGTCGCCCTCCTGCTTGCCCTCCCCGCTGTCATTCGCGCCTGGCCGGTCGATGCGGCCGACGTGCCCGCCGACCAGCTCGCCCAGCGCGTCCTTGCTTCCGCCGACCAGCCCTACCAGGGCTACGCCGAGACGCGGGGTGGGCTCGCCCTGCCGGACTTCGGCAGCCTGTCGGACCAGGCCGAGCTGCTCGGTGGCAGCTCTCGCCTGCGGGTCTGGTACGCCGGGCCGACGGCGTGGCGCGTCGATCTGCTCGGTCCGACCGGTGAGCGCGACGTCTACGGCGATGGCGAGGGCACGTGGGAGTGGAGCTCGAACCTCCAGATGGCGGAACGGCTGGAGGTCGACACCCAGCTCCGCCTCACGAAGCCGGCCGACCTGCTGCCCCCCGAGCTGGGCCGCCGTCTCATTGGCGGCGCAACCCCGGCCGAGCTCACCGCGATCGACCCCGTTCGGGTGGCCGGCCGGTCCGTGCCCGGGTTGCGCATCACCCCGGCCAGCCCCCTCTCGACGGTCGGTCGGGTGGACATCTGGGTCGAGCCCGAATCCGGCCTTGCGCTGCGCGTCGAGGTCACGGCCAAGGGCGCCACGACGCCGAGCCTCGAATCGGGCTTCCTGGATCTCTCGCTCTCACAGCCGGCTGCGGGCCTCTTGTCCTTCGAGCCGCCAGCCGGCGCACGGGTCACCCGGTCCGCCGGCGACCTCGTCCAGCGGGCCGAGACCACGATCCCCATCCTCTTGCCGGACACGCTGGCCGGTCTGGCTCGCAGCACCGAGCGCCCGAGTGCCGTGGCCACCTACGGCGAGGGGTTCGACGCCGTTGCCGTGCTGGCTGTCCCCTCCCGCTTCGTCGACCGGCTCATCCGCGACGTCGTCCCCGTGACGGAGCGGCCATGGGGTGGCACCGCCGGGCTCATCGAGACGCCCCTCGTCAACGCACTGCTGTTCTCCGTCGACGGCCAGGCCTATGCCGTGGCCGGCGCGGTGACGGTGGGGGAGCTGGATCGCATCGGCGCCGAGGTGGCGGCAGGCAGGACCACATCGTGACGTCGATGATCCGGACCGAGGGTCTCACGAAGCGCTATGGCCGGCTCACGGTGGTCGACGACGTGGCGCTCGACGTCCACGAGGGTGACCTCTTTGGGTTCCTCGGGCCGAACGGGTCCGGCAAGACCACCACCATTCGCATGCTGCTCGGCCTCGTGCACCCCACGGCGGGCCACGTGGAGCTGCTCGGCCGCCCGATGCCGAAGGCGGCACCCGAGGTGCTGGCCCAGGTCGGCGCGCTGGTAGAGGGCCCGGCCTTCCACCCGGGGCTTTCGGGCCGGCGGAACCTCACCATGGTCGATGCCGCCGGGCGCGGGGGTGGTCGGTCGACCCGCCGCCGGCGCGTCGGCGCGGCCATGGACCGGGTGGGGCTCGGTGCCGTCGACCGTCGCCCGCTGAAGGCCTACTCGATGGGCATGCGCCAACGCCTCGGTCTGGCCGCTGCACTGCTGCGCCGGCCTCGGCTGCTCGTGCTGGACGAGCCCACGAACGGCCTCGACCCGCAGGGCATCAACGAGATGCGGGTCTTGTTCACCGACCTCGTGGCCGGCGGAACGACCGTGTTCCTGTCGAGCCACCTCCTGGCCGAGGTCGAGGCCATCTGCACGAGGGCGGCCATGATGGCCAGTGGCCGGCTGGTGGCCCAGGACAGCCTCGACCGGCTGCTGGCCCCCACCGGCCGGGTCATCGTCGACGCCATCGACGCGGCCGCTGCGGAGACCGTGCTGGCGGGCCTGGTCGGGTCGGCAGCCATCGAACGGGCCGGCGACCGCCTCACCGTCGAGCTGGACGGACACGCGCCCGAGCGCATGAACGAGGTGCTCGTGCAGGCCGGCGTCGGCGTGCGCGGGCTGGTCGTGGAGCGGCGCACCCTCGAAGATGCCTACCTCGGTCTCACCGGAGGGAGCGGCGATGCTCGGCGTTGAGCTGCGGCGACTGCTCACCCGGCCCCGGACGTGGTTCACGATCGGCCTGCTGGCCGGCCTGCCCGTGGTGGTGGGGTTCTTCCTGCGGGCCACCGGCATCGGCCCTCGACCGGGCCAAGGGCCGGCGCTGCTGTCGGAGGTGCTGCGCAGCGGCGTGCTCTTCCCCGCGGCGGCGCTGGCGCTGATCCTGCCCATCTTCCTCCCGGTCGCCACCGCGGTGTTCGCCGGCGACACGATCGCCGGGGAGGCCAGCGCCGGCACCCTGCGCTACCTGCTCATCCGGCCGGTCTCGCGCACCCGCCTGCTCGTGGCCAAGCTCGTCGGGGTCGCGGTGTTCGTGTTCCTCGCCGTCGCGATGGTGGTCGTGGTGGGCTACATCGCCGGGGCGCTGCTGTTCGGCATCGAACCCCTCTCGTCCATCTCCGGGTCGCAGCTCAGCTACACCGACGTGCTGCTGCGCACGGGCATGACGATGGTCTACGTCGCCATCTCGATGCTCGGTCTCGCCTCGATCGCCGTGTTCGCCTCCACCTACACCGACTCGCCCCTCGCGGCCGCGCTCGCGGCCCTGGCCACGTTCGTCACGTCGCAGGTGCTGGACCTCATCGATGCCACGCGGGCGATCCGGCCGTTCCTGCCGACGCACTACTGGCTGTCGTTCATCGACCTGTTCCGCGATCCGATCCTGTGGCACGAGGTGGTGCGCGGCCTCGCCCTCCAAGGCGTGTACCTGGTGGTCTTCCTGGGCGCGGCCTGGGCCCACTTCGCCACCAAGGACATCACCAGCTGATGGCCGACGACGACGGTGTCCTGAGGGTCAGCCGCTCGCTCTCGATCCCGATGTCCGAGATGGCCTGGCGCTTCACCGCGTCGGGCGGCCCGGGTGGCCAGCACGCCAACACGGCCAACACCAAGGTGGAGCTGCGCTTCGACGTGGCCGGCTCTCCGTCGCTGGGTCCGCGCCAGCGGGAGCGGCTGCTGCGCCGGTACGGGCCTGAGGTGCGGGTGGTCTCGTCCGCTCGCCGCTCCCAGGCTCGCAACCGGGACGACGCGGTCACCAGGCTGGCGGTCCTGTTGGCCGAGGGCCTGCGGGTCGAGCGGCCCCGAGTCGCGACCCGACCGACCAAGGCGGCGACCCGGCGACGGCTGGACGCCAAGCGGCGCCAAGCGCAGATGAAGCAGGACCGACGGCGGCCGGGCGTCGACGATTGACTCGATGAGCAAGAATTCTCGTCGAGGTGTCGATTCGGCCCGATCCCGTTCGTCGGGGGGTGAGCCGCCCACCCGACTGGTGGCCGCGACAGAGAGGAACAGCACGTGCGCTACATGATCCTGATCTACGGCGCTCCGGGCGCCGCCCCCGCCTACGGCACCGCCGACTTCGACGTGGAGATGAAGGAGTGGTTCTCCTACACGAACGAGCTGGTCGATGCCGGCGTGATGGTGTCGGGTGACCCGCTCCAGGGCGTCGAGACCGCCACCACCGTCCGCAACCGGGACGGCAAGGTGCTGCACACCGATGGTCCCTTCGCCGAGACCAAGGAGCACCTCGGCGGCTACTACGTCCTGGACTGCAAGGACCTGGACGCTGCCCTCGCCTGGGCGGCCAAGGTCCCGAACGTGGGCTACGGGTCCATCGAGGTTCGGCCCATCCAGGACATGTCGATGCCGGGGTGAACCGGCCCACCACGACGGCGGCACTCGAGCGCCTCGTGCGCGACGAGTGGGGGCAGGTCGTCGGGGTCCTCGTGCGGGACCTCGGCGACCTCGCGCTGGCCGAGGACGCGGTGCAGGACGCCGTCACCGCGGCGTTGGCCACGTGGCCGACGACTGGCGTGCCGGATCATCCCGGTGCCTGGATCACGGTTGCCGCCCGGCGCAAGGCCCTCGACCGGCTCCGCCGAGAGGCCCGCTTCGCCGACAAGGCCGCCGTGCTCGCAGCCGAGCTGGCCCGGGCCGCCGACGATCCGGCCGACGGCGACGATCGCGGCGACGGTGCGCTCGGTGACGAGCAGCTCGAGCTGGTCTTCGCCTGCTGCCACCCGGCGCTGTCGGTGGAGGCTCGCGTGGCGCTGACGTTGCGGGCCGTCGCCGGACTCTCGACGGGCGAGATCGCCCGGGCGTTCATGGTGCCCGAGGCCACCATGGCCCAGCGCCTGGTGCGGGCCAAGCGCAAGCTGCGTGGTGCCGCCATCCCGTTCGCCGTGCCTCCGCCGGAGGCACTGCCCGAGCGCCTCGACGAGGTGCTCGCCGTCGTCTACCTCGTCTTCAACGAGGGCTATGCCGCCAGCGTCGGCGACCTGATGGTGCGGGTCGAGCTGTGCGCCGAAGCCATCCGCTTGGCGCGGTTGCTGCATCGCCTCCTGCCGGCCGAGGCCGAGGTGTCCGGCCTGCTGGCCCTGCTGCTGCTCACCGATGCCCGCCGGCCAGCGCGGCTCGACGCGCACGGGAACCTGGTGCTGCTGGAAGACCAGGATCGCGAGCGCTGGGACCACCGTGCGATCGCGGAGGGTGCTCGGGCGCTGGCTGATGCCTGGCAGCGAGGCCCGGCGGGGCCATACACGGTGCAGGCCGCCATCGCCTTCGAGCACGACCGGGCGCCGGTGCCCGAGGCCACCGACTGGCTCCGCATCGCCGCGCTGTACGACCTGCTCACGGGCCTGACCGGCTCGGCCGTGGTCGAGCTGAACCGAGCCGTGGCGGTCGCCATGGCCGACGGACCGGCCGCCGCGCTCGCCATCGTCGATCGGCTCGCGGACGAGCTGGACGGCTACGCCCCGCTCCACGCCACGCGGGCCGAGATGCTCCGTCGCCTCGACCGGACGGCCGAGGCGCACGCCGCCTACCGGCGAGCCCACGATCTGGCGGCGAACGAGCCCGAGCGCAACTTCTTCGCCGGTCGACTGGCCGAGACGAGTCCGGCGGCCACCTGAGCGGGGCGACCGGCGCGCGATGCTCGTGCCGTGCCACCTGGCCCCGATGACCTGTTGGCCGCTCTCGGCCGCCAACCGCGAGCGCGCCTGGCCACGTTGCCCACCGCGCTCGAACGCGGGCCGGAGCTGCCCGGCGGCGCGCGCCTGTGGGTGAAGCGCGACGACCTCACCGGCCTGGGCATGGGGGGCAACAAGGCCCGCAAGCTGGAGCTGCTGTGTGGCAGAGCCCTCGCCGATGGTGCCGACACGTTGGTGACGGTGGGGGCGGCGCAGTCGAACCACTGCCGGATGACGGCGGCCGCCGGCGCGGTGCTCGGCCTGCCCGTCCACCTGGTCCTGGGCGGCGACCGACCGGTCGTGGTGGAGGGCAACCAGCTGCTCTCGAGCCTGTTCGGCGCCGAGCTGCACTTCACCGGTGCCCATGACTGGGGCGAGCTCGAGCGGGCCAAGGACGCGCTGGCGACCCGGCTGCGGGCCGAGGGTCGGATCCCCGCCGCCCTCCCGATCGGTGGCAGCACGGCCGTGGGCGCGATGGGGTTCGCGAGCGCGTTCGCCGAGCTGATGGAGCAGGCCGCCACCGAGGGCATCGAGCCGGCAGCCATCGTCGTCACGACGTCGAGTGGGGGTACCCACGCCGGCCTGCTCGCGGGGCGAGCCATGTGGAAGTCCGCCGCACTGGCGGTGCCCGACGTCGTTGGCGTGGCCGTCGCCCCGGGCGTGGCCGAGGCGCCCGAGCACACGACGCAGCTCGCACAGGGCTGCCTCGACCGCCTCGACCTCGGCGAGGTCACCGTCGACGAGACGACGACCGTCGAGGCCGGCTGGCTCG